>CAYNPW010000033.1:0-24600 GCA_964399215.1 uncultured Ruminococcus sp.
TGAGGGATTTGAACCCTCGCGCCCCTTTCGAGACCTACTCCCTTAGCAGGGGAGCCCCTTCACCACTTGGGTAAATCCGCAGGGTGGTTAACTGCTGTGCCGATGTCAGCAGTCGCAGCTTATAAAAATAGCGGAAATAATTCCGCAGAAAATGTTGGCGGACAGGGTGGGATTCGAACCCACGGTACGTTGCCGTATCACCGGTTTTCAAGACCGGCTCCTTAAACCACTCGGACACCTGTCCAATATTATTTTACCTTGATTACAGTAAAATCATTTTATTCATCAGCGACTTAATTATTTTAGCACATTTTTTTTGTTTTGTCAACCCTTTTCAGAAAAATATTTTAAATACAAAATATTTTTTGAAATTTATTGAAAGCTATTGCAATTTTCAGAGATGTGTGTTATAATAATATAAATTGTTTATATTACTATGGAGGATTTATTATGCATCCAATCGAAATTGCAGCAGGAATACTTCTTGCTATCGCGAGTATTGTTATTATTTTGGTGGTGCTTGCGCAGGAGTCTAAAGAACAGGGTCTTACCTCGGCTATCGGCGGCGGTTACAATGATTCGTTCTATGGTAAAAACTCAGGCAACACCCGTGACGCAAAGCTTAACAGACTTACCAGAACGAGCGCGATCATTCTTTTTGTGGTTACGCTTGCGGTAAATATTATAGCTCAGGTTATGAAATAAACGTAATAACATTAAGCCCTGCAATTTCAGCAGGGCGTTTTTGTTAGTATTGTAAAATTTTTGTGAGGTGTGTAAAATGTACTGCGCTAACGGTATTGCGGACAAGTTGTATCCGCTTTTTGAAAATTTTGAGGATTCGGTTCTTAACTCATTTTTTGAGGGAATGTACGGAAACGCATATTCAAACAGTCTTGATATTCCCACAGCGGCTGTGATAGTTTCCGGAGACTTTTATTTCTGCGCGGGGGATGTTTCCTTTGCAGATGACGCTATCAGATTGGCTCAGGATAACCGATATGCTATCTTTATGCCGGAAAACAAGGATTGGGCAAATGCTCTTGCAGCGCTTGACGGCAGACTTTTTGTTACAAAGCGTTTTCGTACAAAATTGCCTGAAAACGGTTTTGATTTGGAAGTTCTGAAAGAATATGCAGGAAGAATTTCACAGCACTCTGAATATAAAATTGAACCTATTAACGAGGTATACTATAATAAAGCAAAAGAGCATGACTGGTCTGCGGCGTTTACGTCTAATTTTAAGGACCGGAGAGAATTTGAGCGCAGAGCATTCGGTTACGTGATCACCCATAACGGAGAGATAATCAGTGGAATGTCATGTTATACAGTATACAGCAAGGGAGTGGAAATAGAGGTCGCAACGGACGAGAGGTACAGATTAAAAGGTCTTGCAAAGATATGCGGCGGAGCTTTTCTTACAGAATGCATGCGCAGAGGACTTATTCCTCATTGGGACGCGCGCAATGAAACCTCCCTTGCCATAGCGCTGAAAATGGGTTTTGAATTTAAGGAAAGCTATACTGCGCTGGAATATAAGCAGGAATATTTTGAATAAAGGAATATGATGAAAGGACTAATATGAAAACAGATTACAGAAAAATGATTTACGAAAAGCTCAAAAGATCGGGGGAAAAGCCCGTTTCCTTTAAGGAGCTTACAAAGGCTTGCAGAAATAAAAAGTTTGATTTCAACAAATTCGTGCGTGTCGTTGATAAAATGAAAGCCAAGGGCGAGATCATTGAGGGCAAGTACGGCTTTACACTCATAGACCTTAAAAAGCTGAAAAAATGCGAGGTCGCAAGACTTCATAAAAGCTTCGGGTTTGTGAAAAATCTGGACACGGGTGAGGAGATTTTTATTCCCGGAAAAAGGCTTATGGGCGCGATGCCAAAGGATATTGTATACGTTCGGCTCACCGAAAGCAGGGGGGAGTCCCCTGAGGGAGAGGTCATTAAAATTGCCGAGGAGAATTTCACGAAATTTAACGGAGAGATCGTCAGGGAATTCGGCGAACTTAAGATCGTTCCGGATATGCTGTCGAAATACGCGTTAAGCTTTGAAAATCCTTTCGGTCTTGAGCTTCGCGAGGGAGACAAGGCTGTAGCGGAGATAACTGAAAGAGGAGAGAGACATTCTGAGCATAAATGCTCAATAGTGTCCAATTACGGAAGTTCCATGAAAGCCTCCGCCTGCGCTTTGAGCATTATGGAGGTCAACGGACTTACTCCTGTTTTTCCTCACGAGGTCATTTATGAGGCAAAGCAGGTTTCAGACTACAATACAATAGCGGCAGAAGCTCCAAATAGACTTGATTTGCGTGACAAACCTATTTTCACTATTGACGGAGCTGACACAAAGGATATAGATGACGCCATTTCCGTGGAACGAACTGAAAACGGCTATCTGCTTGGAGTGCATATTGCAGACGTTTCCCACTATGTTACGCCGAAATCGGCTTTGGATAACGAAGCGTTCAGACGGGGAACAAGCGTGTATTACGCCAACAGAGTGATACCGATGCTGCCAAAGGAGCTTTCCAACGGTATCTGTTCACTTAATCCCGGTGAAGACAGGCTTGCTTTTTCCTGTCTGTGTAATTTTGACAAGTCAGGTAATATTGTAGATTATAAGTTTGAAAAAACGGTCATACGCTCCCGTGTCAAAGGAGTATATTCGGAAATAAACGATCTGCTTGAGGGCTATAATTCCAAGGAAAGCTGTGAAAAATACGCAGAGGTCATGGGATGTCTGCCGCTAATGAAAGAGCTTGCGGATATTCTGAATGTCAAAAAAATGTCCAGGGGGGCGCCTCAGCTTGAAACTGCGGAAAGCAAGCTTGTTATCAGTGAGGAGGACATTTGTGTGGACGTCCTTCCGCGAACAAGAGGACGCAGCGAGGAAATGATAGAGGACTTTATGCTGGCGGCGAACGAGTGCGCTGCCAGGTTCGGTCTGGAAAATGAACTTCCCTTTGTATACAGAGTACACGAGCCGCCCTCGGACGAGAAGATCGAGGGGCTTAAAGAGACCCTTGCAAGGCTTAACGTGACATACGTTTTGGAAAACACCGTTAAGCCCTCCGATATGGCGGAAATACTCAGGATAACAAAGGATACGCCCATTGAAATGACAATGAACAACGTGGTGCTGAGAAGTATGTCCAAGGCGAAATACGATACCGAACCGCTGGGGCATTTCGGACTGGTGCTTGACGATTATGCACATTTCACCTCGCCTATAAGACGTTATCCCGATCTTACCATACACCGTATAATGTCTGCGTTTTTAGGCGGAATGTCCGCTGAGGAGTGCAGGACGAAGTTCAATAAATTTGTCTATGCGTCTGCTGAGCAGTCCTCGGCAACTGAGCTGACGGCAATGCAGATAGAGCGTTCCTGTGAGGACTGCTATAAGGCTGAATATATGTCGGATAAGATAGGGCTGACGTTTACCGGCACGGTGTCATCGGTAACGGATTTCGGTCTGTTTGTAACTCTGCCTAATACCTGCGAGGGACTTCTCCATACGGACAATCTGGGAGAAGGCTGCTATGAAACTGACGGAATGACATATCTGAAAAATTTCAGCACAGGAGACGAGTACCGAGTGGGCGACAATATCGATGTAAAGGTCCTCGGTGCAAATGTCAATTCCGGAAAAATTGATTTTGGGCGCGCGCATAAGGATATATACGAGGATATATAGAATAATTTTCATATCAAAATAAAGCAGAGAGGTCATTCAGAAAATGTCGGAGGATCTCTCTGTTTTTATAATTTACAATATATTCATAAAAATAATATAATATCACCGTAAAGGTCAGATATAATTAGTTAGTAAACTAATTAGTTTGCTAACTAATTTAAGGAGGGGAACACTATGGAAGAGCATGACGGACATTTTGCCCGTGACAGAGCAATGCGTCTTCTGAAAAAAGCAGACGCAACTCCGTCTATGTATATTGGTGATATAAGCAGAATGTTTGACTGTATTGTCTCCGGTGAAACGGAGAAGTTCTGCTCAGAAGCGGGTCTGTCCGGGCGGGGATTGTCTCGGGGATACAGACAGATATTATTTCACCTGTCAAGACAGGACGGAGTTACTCAGCTAAGGCTTGTTCAGTTGACAAAGCTCAAAGCGCCTACCGTATCGGTGGCATTGACTAAAATGGAGGAAAACGGGCTGGTAAAACGCGCGGCGGACGAAAAGGACCTGAGACAGGTAAGGGTTTTCCTTACTTCCAAGGGCAGAGAATTTGACGATTTCATACGAAAAAAATCTCATGAGACCGAAGAGATGATGCTGTCCGGTCTTTCGCCTGACGAGAAAGAACAGCTTAGATCTACTCTGAGAAGAATACTGGAAAATATGATAGGAGAGGAGAATGATATTTGAAGCTGTTAAAATATCTTAGACCCTATTGGCTGTTTGCTATGCTGGCTCCGTTGACTATGCTTGGAGAGGTTGCGGTGGATCTTTTACAGCCCAAGCTTATGTCACAGATAGTAGACGACGGAGTACTGGGGCAAAATATGAGCCTGATAGTCAGTACGGGACTTAAAATGCTTTTATTACTGATTTTAGGCGGAGCCTGCGGAATCGGGGCGTCAGCGTTCAGCGGAGTGGCTTCCCAGAGCTTTTCAAGAGACCTTAGAGTGGACGTTTTTGATAAGGTCATGGGATTATCCTTTGAGCAAACTGACAAGTTCACAACAGGCTCGCTTGTTACAAGGCTGACAACAGATATTACTGCAATACAGCAGCTGGTGGATTTCTGCCTGAGATCAATGGTGCGTGATGTCCTGATGTTTTTGGGCGGCATTCTTATGATGCTTACGCTTGACGTTCATTTTGGCGTGGTAATTCTATGCGCGCTGCCGATAGAGGTCGCGTTTATGGTAATACTGCTTAAAAAAGCAAATCCTTATTATACGGTGGTTGCCAAGCGGCTAGATACGGTAAACTCGGTGGTACAGGAAAACGTCACCGGAGCAAGAGTAGTAAAGGCGTATGTCCGTGAGGATTACGAGGCCGATCGTTTCAACGACGCTAATGTTAAGCTTATGGAGGCAAATCTCATAGTTCAGAAATTAATGGCTATCCTACAGCCGGTACTTATGCTGGTGCTGAATATTTCGGTCATTGCAATAATATATATCGGAGGACTTCAGGCGCAGGCGCAGGCAATGAAGGTCGGCGAAATTATGGCGGCTATTACATACCTGACAAGAATTTTAAACGGAGTTATGATGATATCCATGATGTTCCAGAGTATATCGAAGGCTTCAGCGTCGGCAGAAAGAGTTAGTGAAGTACTCGAAACCGAGCCTGTTATCAAAAACGGAGTCTGTTCCTTTGATAAGCCGGAAACAGGCACGGTCACCTTCAGAAATGTATCCTTTAATTATCCTGAGACTAAGGGCAGACCTGTTATATCCAATCTAAGCCTGGAAATAAAACAGGGCGAGAATATTGCGATTTTAGGAGCGACAGGCTCGGGAAAATCTTCTTTGGTAAACCTTATACCGCGATTTTATGACGCCGTAGAGGGCGAGGTGCTCGTAGACGGTGTGAACGTACGAGACGTTAATGTTTCTGAGCTGAGAGATAAGATAGGTATTGTTCTCCAGAAAAGCGAATTGTTTTCGGGTACTGTATCGGACAATATCAAGTGGGGTGACGGCAGCGCTGACAGCTCTGCTGTGGTGACGGCGGCAGAGATAGCGCAGGCCGACGAGTTCGTTTCCAAAATGCCCGACAGCTATAACAGTCTGATAGCTGAAAAGGGAGCTTCACTCTCGGGCGGACAAAAGCAAAGGCTTTCTATTTCCAGAGCGGTTCTCAAAAGACCTGAAATCATCATATTCGACGACTCGACATCCGCTCTTGACCTAGGTACTGAGGCAAAGCTTCAGTCTCAGCTTCACAAGGCTCTTGAGGGTACAACTTTAATTACTATAGCACAGCGAATCGCAAGCGTGAAAAACTGCGACAGAATAGCTGTACTGGATCATGGCAGGCTCGTGGGCTGCGACAGTCACGACAATCTGCTGAAAACCTGCCGCGTTTATAAAGATATTTACAATTCTCAGATGAAAAATACAGGAGGTGAGCTGTAATGCCCCCTATGCCCCCAATGGGTCCCGGCGGAATGAAAAGAGGTCCGGGAGGTCCGCACGGCGCAAGACTGACAGTTGAAAAGCCCAAGGACGCTAAAAATACTTTGAAAAAGCTTATAGCTTATATCGGCAGAAACAAATATCTGTTTTTCGCTTTACTGGGAGTTATGCTGATAATAACTCTGCTGAATTTGTCGGCTCCGTCTTTACAGCAAAAAGCCATTGACTTTATAAAAATCATGGATGACGGCAAGCTGTCGGTTGATTTTAACGGTATGGTAAAAATTCTTGTGATACTGGGAGCAGTATATCTGCTTGCGTCGGTATTTACATATTTGCAGGCTTTGTTTTCCGCGAAGCTTTCCCAGTATACCGTAAAAACTATGCGAAGAGATTTATTTGAAAATCTTGTGAGACTTCCGATAAGGTACATTGACACTCACCGTCACGGCGATATTATGAGCCGCATGACAAATGACGTAGAGAACATTTCCACTACGATTTCACAGTCCATAGGCTCGCTTATATCGGGCGTACTGACGATCATTGGATCTCTTATTATTATGATGATCTATTCTCCGCTGCTGACGCTTATCTCACTGTCTACAATTTTTCTAACCATATTTGTGTCGGGCTTTCTGACTAAGTATATGAAGAAATATTTCGTTAAACAGCAGATTTTGCTGGGCAGGCTTAATGGTCATGTTGAGGAAATGGTAGTTGGTTTCAAAACCGTAGCTTCCTACAATAAGGAGGCGGACGCTGTGGAGGAATTCCGAAAAATGTCCGACGATCTGAAAAAGACAGGTATCAAGGCTCAGATCTACGGCGGCGTAATGGGTCCCTGTATGAACGTTATTTCCAATTTAGGATTTATTCTGATAGCAGCATTCGGCGGCTGGCTCGCTATCAAGGGCTCTATTACGATCGGTACTATTCAGGCGTTCATACTGTATTCCAAGCAGTTTTCACGTCCTATAAACGAGATAGCCAATCAGTATGCCAATATACAGACCGCTATCGCAGGAGCAGAGCGTATATTTGAGGTCATGGAGACAGACAAGGAGCAAGACAACGGGACCGTGCCATTTGACGTGCAGAGCGTTATGGGCGACATCAATTTCAAAAATATCCACTTTGGATATGTTCCCGAAAAGCCTGTTCTTAAAGGACTTGATCTTGATGTAAAGGCGGGTCAGAAAATAGCTATCGTAGGCGCAACAGGTTCGGGCAAGACGACTATCGTAAATCTGCTGACAAGATTTTACGGTATTGACAGCGGAGAGATCACGATCGACGGCAAGAACATTTACGATATTCCGAAAGATGATCTGCGAAAGGCTATCGCCATAGTTTTGCAGGATACGGTGCTGTTTTCCGACACTATCGAGGCGAATATCCGTTACGGCAGAGAGGACGCGACCTCGGAGGATATCAAAAAAGCGGCGGAGTTTGCCAATGCTGACGAGTTTATTGAAAGACTTCCCGAGGGCTATCAGACTCATCTTTCCGAGGGCGGCTCAAACCTGTCCCAGGGGCAGCGTCAGCTTCTTTCAATAGCCAGAGCTGTGCTTGCTGATCCGAAAATACTTATTCTTGACGAGGCGACTTCCAGTGTTGATACCAGAACTGAGATGAATATACAGTCCGCAATGGTAGCACTTATGAAAAACCGCACAAGTCTTATAATTGCTCATAGACTTTCGACTATCCGTGATGCAGACAAGATAGTGGTTATCGACAACGGAAAAGTAGCAGAGGCGGGAAGTCATGAGACACTGCTGACTCAAAAGGGCTGTTATTACAGGCTTTATCAGACTCAGTTTGCGGGAGTTAAGACATAATAAAACAATGCTGCACGAAAGCTCGTGCAGCATTTGCTGTTTTAATACATTAAAAATTGTAACTATAATGTTAAGGATATTATCTGTATGTTATTTCGGCAGATCATAAATCGTATAAAGATACTCATAGCGATGCAGCCGGCGCACCGCAATATTTTCTGTTATTAATGGTATTCAGGGTTATTGGGGTTGAGTTGATTTTATAATATCGATAAGCTCGTCAAGCTTTTCCTGAGGGATAAGATAGAGTTTTTCATAGCCCTCATCACTAATGTCCTTTGAGGTATCGAAAATACCAATATTATATATGTTATTGCTGACCTGCCGTATATGCAATTGAATGTTTTCAAAATATACGGAACCAAAATCAACTCCGTTTCTTATTTCCGATGGATCATATTCGCCAATCTCATTGAACTGAGGTATGTAGTTATTTACAAAATCGTCAATGTAATCCGTTGTTTCCTTATCGGTAAGCTCCCATCGTGTGGTATCTCTGCTGATGAATATATACGCTTCTTCTTTATGCTCGTTATTAAAATTTTTTTCAGGTATTTCCAGGGCTTCGCCGGTGATAAGCTCATAAATTTCAGATATGTATTCATCTGGCAGCATATATTCCTTAAGCTGATATGAAAAGTTGCTTATTGTTTCATTATTTGCTTCTTTTTCGTCAAGTTCTTCCTTGCTCGCCCGGATATAGCTTAAATCTATAGAAAAATAATTATCATCAGTTCTTTCAGGTTCATAGCTCACAGCATACCAATCTATGGAGTTTGATTGTATGCCTGAAATGTCAAGCTTATATTCGTCAAGTTCGGATACAACCTTATTTAACCACTGGTCAATTTCATTTGTAATTTCAATATCTGTAATTTCCCACTTTTGATTGTTGTCGTCAGGATTTCCCGGACCATGCTGAACATAATATGTCGGATAACTGTCGTCTGATACATGAATGTCTGCTTGTGGAAGACTTGACTCATTATAGAGTGCGCTTTCAGAGGATATATTTTTTTCTATGATTTTGGGATTGTCAATCGTATCACTTTCCGTTTCACCGCATGCGGTCAAAAATACTGCTGCGATGCTTAGCGTTATTGTCAGATTTTTTTTCATAGTATCATCTCCTGTCATTGATTAAACGAAACATGGGTTTGCTGGTAAACAGCGTTAATGATGGCGTCGTTATTACCGTAACCGTTGTTTACAATGAAATATTTATTTACGTCATCATAAATTATGCCATAAGCAACTACCCAATGTCCATTTGGATAATTAGGACTATTAATTAAAACAATTGATGGAACGTTGTATCTCAAAATTAAAGAATATGTATGATCCCAAGCATTTACAGAGTTATCGTAATAATATGCTTTAGTTGCAAGATTAATACCTCCGTTGTTTTTAGTCGCATTATTAACTCCGTTTGCAATTTGATCTCCTGATGCCCATTCGGGAATATATTCGTTTAAGCAGTTAAAAAGATATTGTGGACTATTTGAAAAAAAGCTATTAAGTGTATTGCTGTTTTTATAGTCGTCGTAATAACATAAAAGAATGGTAGCGGCTAAAGAACCACAAGCGGCGCTAGTGTTGTAATTAAGTTTTCTGGGGTATTCAGTTGTTCTTTTTTCTACATAAGAACTTGAATTTCCTGATAATATGTTAGTAGCGTTTTGATCAACATTTGATTTGATTTTACTGTTATTTTCGACAGTGTCTTCAAAAAATTCAGATCACTTGGAAAACTCCTCAAATGATATAATATCATTTGTCTTTAAATCAGTAAAGTTGTTGTCTGAATTGGTAAAATATGATAGCGGTCCTCCATAATAAGCCTCTGAATCAATATCAGCATAAGGAGACTCATTAGTTGGACTATATTCCACAATTTCTCCATTCATATCATAGATAAGATAACCTGACGTACATTCGATACAATATGCCACGATTTCTCCGTCTGAATTAAGCAATGGAGTTTCACGGGTTATTTCGCCCATATTTTCCCATTCAATGATGCTGGTTACTTTTTCAGAATAAATTTTTTGTTCTGTTAATGCTTCGGAAATTCCTACGGCATTAACAGATAAACATAATGACAGTGAGATAGCTGCCGCTGTTGCCAAGGAAATAACCTTTTTCAGTTTCGTCATATTCTACATACTCCTTTAAATGATGTTAATAATATTTGTTGATGTGCTACAATTATTATAACCTTTTATAACATAAATGTCAATAAGTTAAAACAGCAAAATCTAATATCGAAAAATGTCGCTGTTTAGCTATATTATACAGCAAAATTTCCTGTCAGGTATTTCAATCGTTTAAGTTTCAAAATCTCATAACTACGAAAAAGTTTTTCGCAAAAAAATCAAAAATTTCGCTCAGACCCCCTTGTCAAAAATTCTTTTATATGTTACAATTAATGTAATCGTTATGAAAGTAATGAGGTATATTATGGGAATGTTTTTGCTATGAAAACACCCTGAAAATTATATTAAAAAGGAGCGTAATAAACTATGCAGTACGGTTATTTTGACCTGAAAAACAAAGAATATGTTATTACCAGACCCGACACGCCCGCACCATGGGCAAACTACCTCGGTTCGCCTGAATACGGCGCTATCGTTTCCAACAACGGCGGGGGCTACAGCTTTGTAAAGAGCGGCGCAAACGGACGTATCGCAAGATACCGTTTCAATTCAAATATCGGTCTCCCGGGCAGATATGTCTATATCCGTGATAATGATACCAAGGACTACTGGTCATGTACATGGCAGCCTGTCGGCAAGAGCCTTGACGAGTACAAGACCGAGTGTCATCACGGCACTGCTTACACTACCGTTAAGTCCGACTATGCAGATATTCATTCAGAGCTTACATACTATGTTCCTCTTAACAAGACATACGAGGTATGGAGAGTTAAGATCACCAATAATTCAGACAGATACAGAAATCTGTCCGCATTCGGCTTTATTGAGTTCACAAACGAGAACAACTATGAGCAGGATCAGGTAAATCTTCAGTACACATTGTTTATTACAAGAACCTCTTTTGAGGGTAATAAGATCGTTCAGCATATTAATGAGAACAGCGGCAAGGACGAAAACGGCTCCAACTGGAGAGAGAGATTTTTCGGCTGTGTAGGCGCTCCTGTTTCTGCTTACAACGGAAATCTTGACAGCTTTATCGGACCTTACAGAGACTACGGCGATCCTATTGCAGTAGAGAGAGGCTTCTGCGACAATAAGTGCAACTACAACTCCAATGCCTGCGGCGCTCTCCAGTCGGAGATCATGCTTGCTCCCGGCGAGACCAAGGAAGTTATTTATGTCCTGGGTCAGAAAAATCCAAAGGTCGCTGACGAGATACTTGCAACCTACAATGAGGCAGGCAAGGTTGACGCAGAGATCAAGGAGCTTGTTGACTACTGGCACGGTCAGCTCAACAACTTCCAGGTTGAAACTCCTTCCGAGGAATTCAACAACATGGTTGACGTTTGGAACGCTTATCAGTGCTTTATCACATTCATCTGGTCAAGAGCGGCTTCGTTTATCTACTGCGGTCTGAGAAACGGCTACGGCTACAGAGATACTGTTCAGGATATTCAGGGTATCATTCATATCAATCCTGAGCTTGCAAGAGAAAAGATCGAATTTATGCTTTCCGCACAGGTTGACAACGGCGGCGGACTTCCGCTGGTAAAGTTCGACCACAATGCGGGTCACGAGACTTGTCCTGACGAGAACGACGAGAACTCCGTATATGCAAAGGAAACAGGTCACCCATGCTACAGAGCGGACGATGCTCTCTGGCTGTTCCCGACTATCGTTAAGTACATCGGCGAAAGCGGAAACAAGGAGTTCCTCGATAAGGTCATCGTTTACGCAAACGGCGGCGAGGACACTGTTTACGATCACCTCAAGAACGCTATTCGTTTCTCAATGGAGAGACTTGGCGCGCATTCGATGCCTGCGGGTCTACACGCTGACTGGAACGATTGTCTGAGAATGGGTAAGAAGGGCGAGTCCACATTCGTTGCATTCCAGCTCTACTATGCTATGAGCGTTATCAAGGGCTATGCAGAGGACAAGAACGATACAGAGTATATTGCATATATCGAAAAGGTTCAGGCAGAGCTTGGCAAGAGCCTTGCAGACTGCTGGGACGAGGACAGATTTATCAGAGGTATCCGCGAGGACGGCGTAGTTGTAGGAGCAAAGAACGATCCCGAGGCTTCTATGTGGCTCAATCCTCAGTCATGGTCTGTAATTTCGGGCTTTGCGTCCAAGGAGCAGGCTGAGACGGCTATGGAAAGCGTTCACGAGATACTCAACACACCTTACGGCGTAAAGATCATGGAACCTCCTTATGTAGATCACTATTTTGACGGTGCGCTTATGCACATCTTCAATCCTGATACAAAGGAAAACGGCGGTATCTTCTCGCAGACTCAGGGCTGGGCAATTCTTGCAGAGTCTCTGCTGGGACACGGCGACAGAGCGTTCGAGTACTTCCTCGAGTCTGCTCCTGCGAGCATGAATGACAAGGCGGAGATAAGAATTCTCGAGCCATACGTTCACGGACAGTTTACAGAGTCCACACGTTCGCCTTATGCAGGACGTTCACACGTTCACTGGCTGACAGGTACAGGCTCGACTGTAATGGTAGGCTGTGTAGAGGGTATCTGCGGTATGAGACCAAACGCAGACGGACTTGTGATCAGCCCGTCAATCCCTGCGGCTTGGGACGGCTTTAAGATCGAGAAGAATTTCAGAGGAAAGCACCTCTCGATCGACATTCAGAACCCGAACCATGTACAGAGCGGCGTTAAGTCAATGACAGTCAACGGCGAGGCAGTAGAAGGCAACTTCGTATGCGCTTGCAAGATGACTGAGCAGACTGATATTGTGGTTGTTATGGGATAAGTTGATAGCTTAATATAAAATCAAGAGGAACACTCCTTGGCGGGGTGTTCCTCTTTTGTTACTTTTTAAGCACCATATTCCTTTTTAGCTTTACTGCTTGGTCTTGTCTTGATTATGTTACCATTTTTGTCAATTTGAATAAACGAGTCACAAGTATTACAAAACTTGTTGCTTCCTGCGCCTATTGATACAAATGTACCACAATAAGGACATTGAACACCAAAATTTGGCATGAATATTCACCTCCTTTCAAATTATTATTGATATTATTACTTTTTTATTAAAAATAAAAAAGTAATAATAAAATACCTGCAATAAATACTAGCAAAAAGATGATACGCAGTGGAGCTATTGCCTCATTGATCGCACATCTTATTCCCATAGCAATAATTGAAATAACCTCATCAGCGATAGGTATAGGGTCTGGAATTATTAAATTCAAAATCGTAATGATTAAGCCTAATGGTATAGGAATTAGACCGAATGCAGATATTATTACTGCAATTATTACTGCCGTTTCCATGATCAAAGCTTCATTTCAAAATTATTACAGCGACCATATGACGGTTTGTTTATCCTTTTTACAGAGCAGTACTCAGTTGCTTTGCTGTCATATTCCCAAATATCCAAATGCTTATGTTTTATATGTGTATCCTGCCTGTCGTTCCAATTCTTACAGAATGCACAAATGTGGCTATTTGAAAATTTTAAATTAGCTATTGGCATAATATGTTCCTCCTTTTTGACTAGCTTAGTCCAACAAGCCTAAGTATTATATCGTTGTTTGTAATGCAAAGAATGATTGTGGATATAATCATTGCGATATAAATAAATACGAAGACTTTAAAAACACGATTGGATTTTTGTTTGTATTTTTTTATCTCAGCAGATTTTTGACTATATTCATCACTGCTCCAAAATCGTGCGTAAGATTTAACATTTTTGAAAGTGTTACTTATATTATCACAAGTATCGGTAACATTTTTTATACCGTTGCTTAGATCATTTAATGTTGCAGATGTTTTGTCAAGTCCTGATTGTGCAGATTTTAGTTTTTCGTTTGTATTATTTAATGTATTAAAAAGTCCCATAGCTAACCTCCAAAAACAAGAAATCTTAAACACATAATTCCAAAGCAAACACCTGCAATGATTAAGGTGAAAAGAAAACCAAATAAATATGTTTGTTTTAAATCATCCTTGGCTTCTTGTAAACGAGCGTCCATATCAGTATCTATATTTATAAATTCATTTATAGAATTAAGTATAGAATTAAAACTCATAATAAATCCTCCAAACTACATATAATATATATCTTTTTGGAATTTGTAACATAATCCGTTACAATCATGTAAGCTATTGCTTGAATCAAGAGCACATAATGCTTTGCTGTTTTTATAGGTGCATTCCCAAGTATGTAAATCAGGTTCCGGACGCGTACCAAGCCAATGTTTGCAATAAATGCATTTGTTCACTTCTCGGCTTTTTTCTTTTTTCATATTTCATTCTCCTAAAAGATTTGATATTGCCATTATACCACATAATTTTCGAGTTTTGTTAAGCTGTCAGCTTAGTTTTCGCAAATATTTATATATCTAAAACTTTATTATTTTTTTCTCTCCACTTTATATATTCCTGCACATCTGACTCTACGAATTTCCAACAAACCGAGACAACTGCTGCATCATCAAAATATCCGATTACAGGAATACTATCAGGTATGACATCTATTGGAGATACAAAATAAATCAAAGCACTTAAAATTGCGATAATAGAGCCTATTGGTAAATCTCTGTATTCTTTTTTTACATAGCTTTTTAGCAATGATGCCATAATTGGAACATTTGCCAACTTCTCTCCGACAACGGGAACAACTTTTAACTTTTTTTCCAGCCTCTGTAAAAATCGTTCTAGTTTATCTGTATCTTGCAACATTTTCTCGGCTTTTTCATTTTTCTTTTTCAATTCCTCTAAAGCGGCTTTTTCGTCAAAATCGTTAAGTACTTTTTCATAATCTTTCATTAATTTATTCTCCTCTCCCAATATAAAACTATTGTCATTACATCACATAATTTTCGAGTTTTGTTAAGCTGTCAGCTTAGTTTTCGCAAAAAATTATATATTTAGCTTAAAAAAGATAAACAGATAAATATTTGACGGATTATGCAATATAATAAGTTTATCGGTCAAATATTAGTATACCATAGTATTTAAACGTTGTCAAGTATTAATGTACAATAGTATTGTAATATTTAGATTGGAGTACTGAAATGTTTAACGAAAGAATAAAAGAACTAAGACTGTCATTAGGCATAAATCAGGTAGAATTCGGGAAAAAACTTAACGTGTCCAAGCAATGCGTGAGCAACTGGGAAAACGACAATATACAGCCGTCCATTGATATGCTGATCAGAATTTGCAATACTTTTTCCGTAAGCGCCGATTATCTACTGGGTATAGAATATTCGGAAACTGTGGACATTTCCAACCTCACCGAAGAAGAAAAGAAGATCATATTCATGGTGATCTCATACTTTGATAAAAACAAAAATAATAACGGAGAATGAAAAACGCTGTATTTTAAGGTACAGCGTTTTTTGAATATCTGCATATAATACGGTTAAAATAATTGTAAAATTTATTTGATTGGAGTTTTGATCGTGAGTAATAAAAGCAGATGTTGTGATTGTAAGATCGAAAAGATCATAGGCAGAGAAATTCTTGACTCGAGAGGAAATCCCACGGTGGAGGCGGAAGTCTGCCTCTGCGACGGTACGGTGGGTCTGGGACGTTCCCCCAGCGGAGCGTCAACGGGTATCTTCGAGGCGTGCGAGCTGCGTGACGGAGACAAGTCCCGTTATATGGGCAAGGGCGTGTCCAAGGCTGTGGATAACATCAATGAAAAGCTTTCCCCTCTGCTGAAAGGAATGTGCCCCGCAGATACCTACCTTGTGGACGGCGCAATGATAGCGCTTGACGGAAGTAAGGATAAGTCCAACTTCGGCGCAAATGCGATCCTTGCAGTGTCTCTTGCCTGTGCGGACGCAGCGGCGAAATGTCTCGGTACGCCCTTGTATCGTTTTATAGGCGGAGTCAGCGGAGGCACCATGCCCGTACCGATGATGAATATTCTCAACGGCGGAGCGCATTCTACCAACAATGTGGATATTCAGGAATTTATGATTATGCCTGTGGGAGCTTCCGATTTCAAACAGGGACTACAGTGGTGCGCGGAGGTTTTCCACACTCTTGCAAAAATTTTAAAATCCAGAGGACTTGCAGCATCTGTAGGCGATGAGGGTGGTTTTGCTCCGGACCTTGACAGCGACGAGGACGCTATCGAGCTTATTGTCGAGGCGATAACTCAGGCTAAATTTGTTCCGGGTCAGGACTTCGTACTCGCTCTTGACGCTGCGTCGAGCGAGTGGAAAAACGGTGAGACCGGCAGCTATAAGTTACCCAAAAGCGGCAAGATATATACCTCTGAGGAGCTTATCACCCGCTGGGATCTGTTGTGCTCGAAATATCCCATAAAGTCTGTTGAAGATCCCCTTGATGAGGAGGACTGGGCAGGTTGGCAGGCTATCACTAAGCGCCTTGGAGGAAAAATACAGCTTGTTGGCGACGATCTTTTTGTTACCAATACCGAAAGACTTGCCAGAGGAATAAAAGAAAATGCGGCTAACGCCATACTCATAAAGCTTAACCAGATAGGTACTCTTTCGGAGACTATAGAGGCGGTAAAAATCGCTAAAAAGCATGGTTACAGAGCAGTGATTTCCCATAGGAGCGGTGAAACTGAGGATACCTTTATTGCTGACCTTGCAGTCGCACTGAATGCAGGTCAGATAAAAACAGGAGCTCCCTCACGCGGTGAAAGAACGGCGAAGTATAACCGTCTGCTACGTATAGAGGAGGAAATTTTCAGCCCGAAAAATCATAGCTATGGTAACTGCTTTTAACTTATGAAATAAGTGTTGACAGGAAGTAATTTTTTTAAAAGACTATTGACTTTATTATCTAAATGTGCTACTATATATAAAGATGACGTGCTATATGTTGTTGTGTATGGCTCGTCCGTATCACAAATATCAGGGAGAGATGATAAATGGAAAGAAAATTTCAGGAAGAATGGGAAGGTTTTAAACCCGGCAGATGGTCAAGCACTTCCATAAACCTCAGAGACTTCATTCAGAAGAACTTTACGCCTTATGACGGCGATGAAAGCTTTCTCGCAGGTCCTACTGAGGCTACAAATAAGCTTTGGGAGCAGGTAATGGAGCTGTCCAAGCAGGAGAGAGAAGCCGGCGGAGTTCTGGATATGGATACAAAGATCGTTTCCACTATCACATCGCACGGTGCAGGTTATCTTGATAAGAGCCTCGAAAAGATAGTAGGATTCCAGACAGATAAGCCTTTCAAGCGTTCTCTTCAGCCTTTCGGCGGTATCAGAATGGCTATTAATGCCTGCGAGCAGAATGGCTATCATGTTGACCCTGAAGTTGTAAAGATTTTTACAGAATACAGAAAGACGCACAATCAAGGCGTTTTTGACGCATATACTCCTGAGATGAGACTTGCAAGAAAATCTGCTATCATCACAGGACTTCCTGACGCTTACGGCAGAGGCAGAATTATCGGCGACTACAGAAGAGTTGCTCTTTACGGTATCGATTACCTGGTAGAGGACAAGAAGGATCAGCTTGCAACTTCATTGGTAAGAATGACCTCAAAGAATATCCGTCTCAGAGAAGAGCTTGCAGAACAGATCAGAGCTCTGGGAGACCTTAAGAAGCTGGGCGAGATCTACGGCTTTGACATTTCGCGTCCAGCAAAGAACGCTCAGGAGGCTATCCAGTGGCTGTACTTCGGCTATCTTGCGGCTGTTAAGGATCAGAACGGTGCGGCTATGTCGCTTGGAAGAACTTCAACATTTATTGATATTTATATCCAGAGAGATATTGAGAGAGGTATTCTCACAGAGGAAGAGGCTCAGGAACTTGTTGACCACTTCATCATGAAGCTCAGACTTGTTAAGTTCGCAAGAACGCCTGAATACAATGCACTCTTCTCCGGCGACCCGACTTGGGTAACAGAGTCTATCGGCGGCGTTTCTATCGACGGAATTCCAATGGTCACAAAGACTTCGTTCAGATACCTTAATACGCTTAACAATCTCGGTCCTGCGCCTGAGCCTAACCTTACTGTTCTCTGGTCTCAGAAGCTTCCGCTTAGCTTTAAGAAGTTCTGCGCTAAGATGTCGATCAAGTCCTCTGCAATTCAGTACGAGAACGATGATATGATGAGAGTAACACACGGCGATGACTATGCTATCGCCTGCTGTGTATCTTCAATGAGAGTGGGCAAGGAAATGCAGTTCTTCGGAGCAAGAGCAAACCTTGCTAAGTGTCTCCTTTATGCTATCAACGGCGGTATGGATGAAAGACTTAAAATTCAGGTCGGTCCTAAGTACAGACCTGTTACGGGCGATTACCTTGATTTCGACGATGTAATGGAAAAGTACGACGATATGATGGAATGGCTCGCAGGACTTTATGTTAATACTCTTAACGTTATCCACTATATGCACGATAAGTATTCTTATGAGAAAATACAGATGGCTCTTCATGACAGAGATGTCAAGAGATACTTTGCAACAGGTATCGCAGGTCTGTCGGTAGTTGCCGATTCGCTTTCCGCTATCAAGTATGCTAAGGTAAAGTGCATTCGTGACGAGGACGGTCTCGTAGTTGATTACGAGGTTGAGGGCGATTATCCTAAGTACGGTAACAACGACGACAGAGTTGACCAGCTTGCCGTCAAGATCGTAAGAACCTTTATGGACAAGATCAGAAAGCACCACACTTATCGTGACGGCGTTCCTACAATGTCCATTCTTACAATTACTTCTAACGTAGTATACGGTAAAAAGACAGGTAATACTCCTGACGGAAGAAAGATGGGCGTACCTCTTGCTCCGGGAGCTAACCCGATGCACGGCAGAGATACTCACGGCGCAGCGGCTTCACTTTCTTCAGTAGCTAAGCTTCCGTTCAGACATTCACAGGACGGTATTTCCAACACATTCTCTATTATCCCTGGCGCGCTGGGTAAGGATGACCAGGTATTTATGGGAGACCTTGATATAGAGAGCATTACAAAGGAGCTTAATAATGGGGATTAATGCAACCCTTGATAACGACGACGGCAAGGTAAACGAGCTTGTTGAAATGATCGACAGGCTTATGGCCGGCGGAGACGGGCACGTTACTATCAACGCTGATGAACTTGCCGAAGGTCTTAATGTGCAAACCTATCGTTCGTCTGATTGCGGAACAGGAGGGAAATCCGCCTGCTGTCAGCCGACAGAGGACGACGCAATAGATAACGAAGAAGATTAATTTTTGATCATATCCGAAAGGACAGCGATTCGCAGTCTGTATCGGAACTTAATGAAAGGAAGGATTTATTATGGCAAATTTTGAACCAAATGAAGCTCAGGTTGACAATCTTATCGGTCTGCTTGACGGCTATGTAGAAAAAGGCGGTCATCACCTTAACGTAAATGTTCTCAACAGAGAAACACTGCTGGACGCTCAGGCTCATCCTGAGAAGTACCCACAGCTTACTATCAGAGTTTCAGGCTACGCTGTTAACTTTGTTAAGCTCACTAAGGAACAGCAGGACGACGTTATTTCAAGAACCTTCCACCAGAGCCTTTAATAGCTGATTTTAGGGCTTCTGCAAAAGGACTTACTTGGAAAACGGCAATAAAATAAGGCTTCAGCGGGACGTATAATTTTGTACGTCCCGTTTGTGCGAAATTAACATTGGAGATGAAAGCTATGGTAGGTCATATTCATTCGACAGAAAGCTTCGGTACGGTAGACGGTCCGGGGATTCGGTTTGTTATATTTTTTCAGGGTTGTCCTATGAGGTGTCTTTACTGCCATAATCCGGACACATGGTCACCAAAGGGCGGAATGATAAAAACGGCTGAGGATCTGCTTGCGGAATATGACGCTGTGAAGGAGTTTATGAGAGGCGGCGGAATAACCTGCACAGGCGGAGAGCCGATGCTCCAGATAGATTTTCTTACGGAGCTTTTTGAAAAAGCGAAAGCAAAAGGTATTCACACATGCCTCGATACATCGGGCGTTACTTTTACAAAGGAAAAGCCTGAGAAATTTCAGCGGCTTATGCAGTACACAGACCTTGTAATGCTTGACATAAAGCATATTGACAGAGACGAACATAAAAAACTTGCAGGACATTACAATGATAATATTTTGGATTTTGCAAGGTTTCTCAGCGACAATGGCATACCTGTGTGGATAAGACATGTTGTAGTACCGGGGATAACGGATAATGAGAAATATCTGTTTGAACTGGGAGAATTCCTCGCACAGATAAAGACAATAAAAGCTCTGGACGTTCTGCCGTATCACACAATGGGTAAGCCGAAGTACGAACAGCTTGGCATTGAATATCCTCTGGGAGATACGCCTCCGCTGGAAAAGGAAAAGGCGATATGGGCGCGGGAGATCATTATGCAGGGACTTAAATCGGCACTGAGGTCTCGTAATAAAAAGTAAAAAAAACGCTGTATCTGTTCGGATACAGCGTTTCAGTCTGTCGAAAAAGTCCAGCTCAAAAAAGGCTGGGCTTTTTCACATAAATATGATATAATATAAAAAACGAGATAAATGGGAGCTGAAATAAATGATAAGAAAAGAAGGTTCAAGAACATCGCAGCTGGAACTATTCAGCGTGGAAGAATTCGTACCGCAGGATCATCTGCTCAGAAAAATTGACGCGGCGGTGGATTTTACACACATTTATGACTTTGTTGAAGACTTGTATTGCAAGGATAACGGTCGACCGGGAATTGACCCTGTGGTTCTTTTCAAAATGGTTTTGATTCAGCACCTTTACGGGATTCCGTCGCTTCGCAAAACTGCGGAGGAAGTACGTGCAAATGTGATTCCGTTGGTTTTTAGGCTATCTGATATATGTACATCATTGCAGTAATTTTGAACAGCTTTTCTTCTGTAATTAATTTACATAGCTGTTTGGAACTGCTTTACCGTATAAATCGATTTGATTTATACATCTTTTATTTTTTAGATCTGTTTCTATATCTGCATAACTGCCGTATTCTTTGAGCAGATCGTCGCCATCGTTAATATAAACAAGTAATTCTCCCGAGCAATCACAGTTTACAAGCTCTTTTGAGATGTACTCTGTAAGCTTATCGGTTTTCATCACTGCTTCGTTGTCGCCATTATATTCGTCCTCAAATATAATTATATACAAGCCAAGTGAAAGTCCCTCGGGCTGCATACTTATAAGCTCATCAATATTACTTGCAACCATTTGCTCACTAAAAATATGTCGATAAGTCAATCTACCATAAATATAATATCTCTCATATTCAAGATATTCTTTTGCAGCTTCATCAAGCCACGGTTGAAAAAATTGCTGTGAATATACTTGAAAAAAATGCGAATCACTGTAAACATAGTATTGTGTGGTTTTTTCGTCATAACTTACATCAAATCTAAATTCATCTCCAAAGCTCTTCACATTACCTATGACATTTATCTCATCACCACCTGTGGGAAGTATCCACCTGACAGGTTCAAAATCCAATCTATACTTATCTGAAACGTACTGCTTTACTATTTCGGCAGCAGCATTTTTGTCAAAACTGACATTTTTGCCGCTGCAAGAAACAAAGCTTAACATTGCAATCATAATAAATAAAAGCAAGGTTCTCTTAATATTCAATTTAGCCATTAATCCACCTCCTCTGTTACAATAATATTAGTCGGTAAATCCATAACAAACCAGCTATGGTTTACACGCACTCTTTTCTGAGCTACAATCTCACCGACTGCAATTAAATTCGCAGCCGGTATTTTTATCATTCGGTCATTTTAAGAATAGTTTTGATAATGCTGTAAATATTCTGCTGATTTTTTTCGTCCATGCTTATGAGGATCTCATAAATGTCGTTGGGTATAGGATTGCTGTCGGCGGGGGTGATTTTACACACAAGATTTTCAAGAGGAATGCCTAACCCTAATGAAATTTTTTCCGCGCTTTCAAGAGTGCAGTTTTTCTCGCCGCGTTCTACCTGACCTATATATGTTGGGTGAAGTCCGCACATTTCTGCAAATTTTTCCTGACTGACTCCCATTTTTGTTCGGTAGTGCTTGACCCGCTGACCGAACTTTTTTACTATTTCGCTCAATTTGATTTCTCCTTTTCAGAATTGTTTGTTTAAAGCTTATAGTATATTAAATTGTTTTTCAACAGACTATTGACTTCTTTACACATTTGATGTATACTAAAGATACTATTTTCGGCAAAAAAATATCTTTAGTCTAGAGGAGTTAATATGTACAATGGGAAAAACGACAGCATAAGAACCTGCTGTCTGATAAATATGCTGCGTTCTATGAATAACAGTATGATCGGAATGTGGTATGTTTATACGGAAGATGAAAAGGGCAGTCCTGCCGATAATATGCCGTCGGCTGATAGCGTACTGTGGGAGTTTAAAACGGACGGTTCGCTTATGATCACCGATAAAGACAGTCAGGTCTCCTGCGTAAGTTATGCCGTCAATGACGGAGAGCTTATCGTTATGAGGGATAAGCTGAGCGAAATATTTACCGCAGAACATACGGACAAAGATGAATTAAGACTTATAAAACTCGGAAGTCCCGCCAAAAAGGTGTGTTTGAGGAGAAAACTTAAACGTGGTTAGACGTGTCACGGACACGGGTAATAACAAGACTTCTGTGTAATAACGGCGGTCTTGTTTTTTCTTCCAAGTTATTTCTAAAAAAAGTGTTAACCCCCTTTACAAAGGAAGCTGTTTGTGCTATAATAGTAATCGTAAAAATTTGCGTAAAAAAGGAGGAGCTTATAGTGCAGAAAGCATATCTGATTTTGGAAAACGGTACTGTATTTGAGGGTAAAAGTTTTGGCGCTGTCGGAGAAGCTATTGGTGAAATTGTTTTTACAACAGCTATGACAGGCTATTTAGAAACGCTTACAGACCCTAGCTATTACGGTCAGATCGTCGTTCAGACTTTCCCTTTGATCGGTAATTACGGCGTTATTCCAAACGATTTTGAGAGTGGATGTCCTCACGTTAAAGCTTATATTGTCAGAGATTGGTGTCAAGAGCCCAGCAATTTCCGCTGCGAGGGTGATCTTGACATTTTTTTAAAACAGCATAACATCGTAGGTCTATACGGTATAGATACCCGTCAGCTTACAAGAATTGTAAGAGAACACGGCGTTATGAACGGAAGAATCGTTCCCGAGGGGGCAAGCTTCGGGCTTACGGATATTAAAAATTATACCATTGTCGACGCAGTAAGGAATACTACCTGCAAGGAAGAAAAGGTATATTCTCCCGAGGGAGAGGTCAAGAACAGGGTGGTGCTGTTTGATTTCGGCGCAAAGGCTAATATCTGCCGTTCGCTGGTGCAGAGAGGCTGCGAGGTAACGGTAGTTCCCGCATATACCTCCTGCGAGAGAGTTATGGAGCTTGCACCCGACGGCATTATGCTGTCAAACGGTCCCGGAGACCCTGCTGAAAATGTGGAAATTATTAATGAGCTGAAAAAGCTTTCCGAAAAGAAGATACCTACGTTCGGTATTTGTCTGGGGCATCAGCTTTATGCTCTTGCCCACGGAGCAAAGACACACAAGCTGAAGTACGGTCACAGAGGAGCAAATCAGCCTGCGACAAATCTTGAAACAGGCAGAGTATATATAACTTCACAGAACCATGGTTATGCAGTGGTCAACGACAGTTTGCCGGAGTGCGCAAAGGTTTCGTTCGTTAATGCCAACGACGGCACCTGCGAGGGAGTTAAGTACCTCGATGAGCCGGCATTTTCGGTACAGTTCCACCCCGAGGCTTGCGGAGGTCCGCTTGATACGGGATTTCTGTTCGACGAATTTATCAGCATGATTGAGAGCAACAAGAAATAAGAAAGGATTGAATTTTAATGCCTTTAAATAAAGATATTAAGCGAGTTCTTGTTATCGGTTCGGGTCCTATAGTTATCGGTCAGGCTGCGGAGTTTGACTATGCAGGCACACAGGCTTGCCGAGCGCTCAAGCAGGAGGGACTTGAGGTTATCCTCATCAACTCAAACCCGGCGACTATTATGACAGATAACGCTATGGCTGACAAGATATACATTGAGCCGCTTACACTTGAAACCGTAAAAAGAGTTATTAAGAAAGAACGTCCGGACAGCTTGCTTTCAACGCTGGGCGGTCAGACGGGACTTACTCTTTCTATGCAGCTGGCAAAGGAAGGTTTCCTTGATAAGTATAATGTAAAGCTTCTGGGCGCAAATCCCGAAACTATCGATAAGGCTGAGGACAGACAGATGTTCAAGGATACTATGGAGTCTATCGGTCAGCCGTGTATTCCCTCAAAGGTAGTTAATACTGTTGAGGATGCTGTGGATTTTGCAAATCAGCCCGGAATAGGCTATCCGCTTATTATAAGACCTGCTTTTACCCTTGGCGGTACGGGCGGAGGAATTGTTAACAACGAGGAAGAGCTTATCGACATAACAAGAAACGGACTTTACCTTTCACCTATTACACAGGTTCTTGTTGAAAAGTGTATTGCAGGCTGGAAGGAAATAGAGTTTGAGGTTATGAG
>CAYNPW010000034.1:0-23723 GCA_964399215.1 uncultured Ruminococcus sp.
AAAGAAACAGACCATGCAGGAGCATTTCTGCTCTTACATGGTCTGTTTTCGTTTGTCCCGCTTGAAGAGTGTCAGTTGAAATTTACTTGTTTTCGTAAATCCCTAAGTTGCACCCTCTTTTGCGGCGATCGATTTATGCGTTAACAGTTTGTAAGATTATCTTGCATCCTCTGCAAAACCGCTGTCTACCAGATCTACAAGACCCTTAACAGCAGCCTCTTCATCAACGCCGTCTGCAATAATCTTGATCGTAGTACCGCCTACGATACCCAGAGAAAGGATACCGAGAAGGCTCTTTGCATTTACTCTTCTGTCTTCTTTTTCGATCCAGATCGAAGACTTGAACTCATTTGCCTTCTGAATGAAAAATGTAGCAGGACGTGCATGAAGACCTACCTGATTCTGAACAACAACAGTATTCTGTAACATAATTAATCTCTCCATTCTGACTGTTTTTAAAACTTCATTTTACAACTAAGCGGTAATCCGTTGCCTTTCGGTACAGCCGTTTAACTTGCTAAAATTATTATACCCGACTGAACGCATTAAGTCAACGCAAATTTTAGACAAACAATCCTCGGGAGCTTAATTTTCGTCCATTTCATCTATAAATTGATGACAACAGCTTTTCAATTTGGTCAATATCAACAATGAATATTTAGATTTTGTATCAGTTTGTACAAAATCTTTTAACAAGTATAGTTGATATGCCCAATATCTTTCCTTTTAAAGTTCGTCAAATTTCACAGCTTTGTGAATTATAGCCAAATCTTCCTCTGAAAGTTCCAGCATTTTCAAAAGCTCCGGACGCTTTTTCGCCGTGTTGAGCAAAGCCTGCTCATGCCGCCATTTCAATATGTTTGCGTGATGTCCCGAAAGAAGTACGGGGGGAACAGTCATACCCTCCCACACCTCGGGCCGAGTATACTGAGGATACTCCAGAAGTCCTCTGTAATGACTCTCGTCCTCATAACAGTCAGACTTAGACAGCGTCCCCTCCAGCATTCTCACCACGCAGTCCACCAGCACCAGCGCAGGAAGCTCGCCTCCTGTCAGCACATAGTCTCCCACCGAAATTTCCTCGTCCACTATTTTTTCAATTATTCGCTCGTCTACCCCCTCGTAGTGCCCGCATAATATAAATATGCTGTCAAGCCGAGAAAGTTCCCTCGCCCTCTGCTGAGTGAGCGTTTTCCCCTGAGGTGACATAAAGATAACATGAGGCTTGGGCTTGCCCTCTGTGACCGATTTATAACAGTTATAGATCGGATCGCATTGCATAAGCATACCTTTCTGCTCGCTGTAGGGAGTATCGTCCACACGTCGGTGTTTGTCTTTGGTGTAGTCTCTAATATTATGGCAGTTTACCGTAAAAATATCCTTGGCTCTTGCTCTGCCTACGACAGACTGGGAAAGATAATTTTCAAGCATTTCGGGGAAAAGCGTTGCGATATCAATATTCATCGGATATCCTCCATGCCGTCAAAAAGACCCTCAAGCGGAGTGATCTTCATTATGCCTCCCTCAATATCTGTTTCTGCTATGACTTGAGGTATTGCAGGGATATAATACATTTTTCCGTCCTGCGCTTTTATGTGATAAACGTCGTTCGCGCCTGTTTCGGATACGTCCGTAAGATCGCCGTACTCTCTCCCGCTGTCGGCGTCCACTACCTTCAAGCCTATCAGGTCGCTGACAAAATAACAGCCCTCGTCAAGCTCCACATCGTTTCTGTCAATATAAAGCACTCTGTTACGAAGCTTCTGAGCGTCCTCTACCGTATCGACGCCTTTTATTTTCATAACTACAATATTTTTCGCTACGCGGGAATGTTCGATTTCCACAGGAGAGCCGCTTTTATAATAAAGGGTATCAAACCCGCATAGAAAGTCCGGCGTATCGCACCATGGCTGGACCTTTACTTCTCCTTTTATTCCGAAAACCGAAACTATTTTTCCTGTTTCAAGCAGATCATTCACAATAACACGTCCTTGTACAATAATTATGATTACATTTTAACACACTTAAAACGATAAGTCAAATATAGCTCTCAACTGTGACTGATATTCTTTATAAACAGGAAAAGCTGACGGAATTTCTGAATATTATATTTCCCTCTATTGAAAAATCTGAAAAAATATGATATAATTATACACATTATAGTATATTCTGCCGAACATAACAGTATTGTATTCAAATTTTAAATTGGAGGAAATTTATGTTAAAAAAGATGCTTTCAGCGCTGTGCGCTGTCATAATGGTAACAGCAGTATTTACTGCCTGTTCTGATAAGTCCGAAAAATCGGTCGACTCGGGAGACAATTCAGAAATTTCATCAGCGGAGGATAGCAGTATGAAAAAGGTCATGAACGAAGAAAACGCAAAGCTTGTAGGAAGAACATGGCTTGCGGACAACGATACCCTGTGGTGCGCTCTCAGCGGCTCGGGAGCGGAATTTGAATTCACAGGCAAAAAACTTGATATTATGATAGAGGGCGACGCAGTGTCTGTCTCGGGCAATGCGGATAACTACTGCCGCCTTGCAATTTATGTTGACGGCGAAAGAGTTGTTGACGATATGCTTGACGACGCCGTAAAGCTTTACACTCCCATTGACGGCTCGGAAACTGTTACAAAAACTGTCAAGATAGTAAAACTGTCCGAATGCGCTATGTCTACCATGGGAATTATGCCTATCGATCTCGAAGAAGGCGCAAGCATCAAGCCCGCAGAGAAAAAAACTCACAGCATTGAGTTTATAGGAGACTCCATAACCTGCGGCTACGGAGTTGACGACGAGGACGAAAATCACACATTCAAGACCTCAACCGAGGACGTTACCAAGTCTTACGCTTACAAGACAGCACAGGCTCTTGACGCCGAATACAGTATGTTCTCAATCAGCGGTTACGGAATTATTTCCGGCTGGACTGGCGACGGAACTAAAAAATCGGAGCAGTCTATCCCTCAGTATTACACATCTCTGGGCTTTTCCTACGGCAGCTTCGGAGAAGCTTCGCCTCAGTCCATAAACTGGGATTTCAGCAATTATCAGCCTGAGCTTATCGTAATAAATCTCGGTACCAACGATGACAGCTACTGCGGCTCGGACGAAGAAAAGCAGCGAGAATACATTGACGGCTACAAAGAATTCCTTGCCACGGTCAGAGAGAAAAATCCCGACGCACATATAATCTGCTCTCTGGGAATTATGGGAGGCAGACTTTATACCTGTATAGAGGAAATGTACCTTGAGTATAAAAACGAAACGGGCGACGAAAATATTTCCATATTCAAATTCGACACCCAGAACGGCGCAGAGGACGGATATGCCGCTGACTGGCACCCCACCGAAAAGACCCACGATAAAGCGGCGGCGGCTCTTGAGGCTGAGATAAGAACCGTAATGGGATGGTAAAATATATGAAAAGAGTAAAATCATTATGCGCAGTTCTTCTCTCTGTCAGCCTTATTATCTCAGGCTGCGGACAGAAAAATACCGAAGACTCAAAAAAGGAGGGATCTTCTATGGAAACCGTAACCACAGCTCCTCAGACAGAAACTCAGACCGTAACCACAACGACCTTTAAGGAACCCTCCGAATACGGCAAGGTGATAGCGCTGACATTTGATGACGGTCCAAGCGTGGTAACTACGAATATGGTGCTAGATACGCTGGAAAAATACGATGCAAGAGCAAGCTTTTTCCTTATCGGCAACAATATTACAGAGGGCACTCAGGACACGGTAAAGCGTACCTATGAAATGGGCTGTGAGATAAACAGTCACTCTCAGACCCATTCATATATGAACAAAATGACCGAAGACGAGATAAAGGCTGAAATGGAATACACCGACAGCAAAATAGAAGAACTGATCGGCGTAAAGCCCGCATTTTTCAGACCTCCCTATATTGCGGTAAACGATACTATGTTTCAGGCGATAGATAAGCCCTTTATCAACGGCTACGGCTGTAACGACTGGGACGAAAGCGTAAGTGCGGAAACTATCGCGCAAAAGGTCATAGAAAACGCCAAGGACGGCGAGATCATACTGCTCCATGATATGCAGGGCAACGACAGAACAGTCGAGGCTCTTGACACCATAATCCCCGAGCTTCAGGCGCAGGGCTACGAGCTTGTGACAGTTTCGGAGCTTTTCCACGCAAAGGGCGTCGAGCCGCAGGAGGACAATATGGTGTACTCCAACGCTTTGCAGACTACTATGTATTAAAAATCCGCAGAGGATCTATTAAACTATCAATTATCCCTCTGCATATAGGTCACCTCTAAAAACCTATGTCGTTTGGATGTGCCGCAGACAAGCGGCAGAGGTTTTTAGAGGTGACCTATAGTTTAAATGAAATCAAAAAATCCGGAGAATGCACATCTCCGGATTTTTTGCTGCCGTAACTATTTAGCTGTTCGGCTGATCTCCCGGTATCTTATCAATAGTTTTCCTGTTGACGGATCTCATCATAAATACCGCTACCACAAAAGCTATCGCCTCCGCAATGGGGAATGCCGCCCATATCCAGTACTGCGATACCTGTACCAGTATCCACGCTATAGGAAGCGCACCTATAAGAAGTCTTATTGCCGAAACTATCAGTGAATGCACTCCGTAGCCCAGCGCCTGGAATATTCCCTGATACGCAATATTCGCTCCGACAAAAAGGTATCCTACAGTGATTATTCTGATCGCTCTTATACAAAGTATGTTTGTTTCCTCTGCCATAGAGAAAATACCGATAAGCGGTTCTGCGAAGATCTGAAGTCCGACTGCACCGATAAACATGATAACAAGAGTATCTATCATACCGTATTTGATGCTGTCCTTTACTCTGCGCTTGTCGCCCATACCATAATTGAAGCCTATTATCGGTATCATAGCGTTATTCATACCGAACGCCGCAAAGAATACGAACTGCTGTATTTTATAGTATACTCCGTAAGCGGTAACAGCCTCTGTGGAGACCTCCGCAAAAATGATGTTTACACCGTATGTCATAAAGGACATAAGCGCCTGCATCAGTATTGCGGGAATACCTACCATATAGATCTCCCTGATGATCTTTCCCACAGGTCTTATATATTTCACAGACGTGCTGAACTCAGCCTTATTGTATTTAAAGTGGAACGCCGCGTCCATAATAAACGAAACGAACTGTCCGATGACCGTAGCGTAAGCCGCTCCGCGCATACCCATTTCAGGAAGTCCGCACCAACCGAAAATCATAATAGGGTCAAGGATAATATTTACTACCGCGCCCACAAGCTGAGCGATAGTTGCCTGCATTGTCTTACCTGTTGCCTGCAAAAGCTTTTCAAACGTCATATACATTGTGACGCCCAAGGACAAGCAGGTACATATTCTCAGATATGAGCAAGCAAGATCCGAAATAAGCGGATCTTTTGTCTGTGAAGAAATGTAGGCGTTCACACCCACAAATCCGAAAATCAAGAAAACGATAAATGTGCAAAGTCCAAGGAAAATAGAGTTGCCTGAAATCTTTGCTGCTCTTTCCTTATTGCCTTCTCCGAGGCTTTTGGACAGCAAAGCGTTAAGTCCTACGCCCGTACCTACGCCTATGGCAACCATTAACATCTGCACCGGGAAAGCAAGGGTCATAGCATTCATTGCCGCGTCTCCAAGCCCCTCCATCTGACTGACAAAATAGCTGTCCACTATATTATAAACAGCCTGCACAGCCATTGAAATTATCATAGGCAGTCCCATAGTAATAAGCAGCTTTTTTACAGGCTGAGTGCCCATTTTATTAAGCTGCGGTTTAAGATCGTCCGTACTTGCCGAATTATTGCTCATAAAATACCTCCATAAAAAATTCGCACAGTTAAAAAATAAGTCTCGGATTGTTAAAAATCCGGACTTATGCTTTTCGCTGCACGATTTATTGATTGTATTATATCAAATTATCGTCTTTTTTGTAATAGGCTGATTTTACGAACTTTTTTAAAATTACGTTCTTACATTTCGGCAATTTGCGCATAATAAAAATCCGCACTCATAGCAAGTGCGGATATATCAGCTTAAAGCAAAAATTATTCCTCAGTCTCATCAGCGGGAACTTCCGCTGTATCAACGTCCTCAACAGGTTCTTCAACCTTGTCAAGATCCTCCTCGGGAGTTGTCTCAGTAGTCTCAGCCTCGCCGCACTTCTCGTCAGCGCAGCTTTCACAATCAATGCACTCGTCGAAATCCTCGTCCAGATCTTCGTAGTCGTAATCCTCAAGCTCCTTATGCTTCTTGTAAGCAACTGCTGCGGCTACGCCTGCTGCGACTGCGCCTGCTACTGCAACGCCTTTTAATATCTTACCCATAATAAACACTCCGTTTCTGAATATTTTTCTAATACGTTATTGATGTATCAATATCTTGATTAGATTATATTTAGTATACCATACTCTGTGCAAAAAATCAAGTATTATGTTATAAAAAGTTTAAGTTTTCGTCAATATGCTCAAATAATCCGGATTTTTTACAATAAAGGTTACAAAACGGAAACAGAATCACATGTTGCCTGTAAGATTCATTATAATGCTTATCGCGGCTACGGGAGCAGTTTCGCATCTCAATATCCTTTTCCCCAAACCGACAGGAACCACTCCCGAGGAAATACATTTTTCAGCCTCAGAACTGTCAAATCCTCCCTCGCTGCCTATGAATACACCTACTGTCTCGGGAGATTTACCCGAAAAAACATTTTTTAGATTTTCGCCGCCCTTTTCATAACAGAAAAGCGCCATATCCATATCTGATAAGCGCTTAATGCATTCGTCAAGCAAAATGATCTCCGTTACTTCAGGAACAATACTTCTGCCGCATTGCTTCGCCGCCTCAAGAGCTATCTTATTGAGCCTTTCAAGCTTTTTTCGGAAGCTTTTTCCGTCGGGTCTCGATACGCAGCGGCTCGTAAGCACGGGACATATCTCTACGGCGCCCAGCTCCACAGCTTTTTGCACTATAAACTCAAGCTTATCCGACTTCGGCACTGCCTGAAACAGCGTAAGAGCGATATTCGGTTCGCATTCCCCTATATGCGAGGACACTATCCCGCATCTGCATTCCTCGTCGGATATGGTAAGCAGCTTGCATTGATATTCCGTACCGCAACAGCAGAGCGTTATATCGTCCCCAAGCCGCATTCTTAGGCTTCTTCCTATATGGACGGCGTCGCTGCCTCTGACAAAAGCATTTTCTCCGCATATACATTCAGGCTCAACAAAAAATTTAGGCATATATACTCTCCTGTTATGACATAATTTTACTATTAAAGTCTTTCTACACAATAATTATAACATAAGTTCAAGAAAAGTTCAATAAATTTCATACTTAATACAATAAGTTTTCACACGGACAACACAAAAGAAAGGTATTATAATTACTGTCAAAGGGAAACAGATTAAGTCTCCCAGGGACAACCTGATTTGGTATGTTGGCTTTTACCCCAAGCCTTCATATATACAGCTTGTAGATTAATTTCTACTAGCTTCTCCCCTATAATTTTTTATTTTTTGGCACCCGCATTACCCCTGCGGGTGTTTTTTTGTCTTGTTTTATTTGTAATATTATGGGAATATAAAATCTTACTTCGGTTTATTACACGCATTAGAAATGTATGTAACAAAAAAACTCCGGCGGCAATAGCATAAATATTACATCATAGCCCGATAAATGCAAAATAATTTTACTATTTCCAACGTTTATACAATTCAGCCAAATTCAATAATTCTATGCCTAGTTTATCCTGAAAATTCCAAGAATCAACAATAATTCTAGGGTAACTCAGCGACAGGCATTTATTGTTAAAGGTTTTCTCTAGCTCTTTCAAAATTGCACTTAGCTGAGCAGGGTCTTTTTTACTCTGTCCTTTTTTTATGCTTTCTATTTCAAGTCTTATATATTGTTGAATAGCAATGTTATTTTTCTTATATTTTTCTTCTATTGACATTTAACTAAATCCTTTCAATAACTCATTTCACCGCAAACAAATTGGTCTCCCACGCAGGATAATATGGATACTGCCTTATATAAAACCTGTATCCGCTGTTCAGCTCATTGATGTACAGCGGTATTTCTATGTAGTCATAACAGCGATGATACAGCGCGCAGCATATCTTCGGAGAATAACGCTTTATGGTATTCTCCGAGCCTTTCAGCGCAGGAATGTCCGCGCCCTCCACGTCATATTTTACATAAGTACATTCCCCGCCCCCAAGAACGCTGTCAAGGCTTCTTACCTGTATCTTTCCCCTGCCGTTACCGCTGACCTTAGCCTGCCTGCCCGAGCCGTACTCAAAGGACATCTCTCCGTCCGCAGACCAAGCCGCCGCATTGTAAAATTCAATGTTTTCAAGGCATATACAGTTTCTCACACACTTCTGGAAATTCCGCTTTTCAGGCTCTAATGCGTAAATTCTGCGGTACCTGCCGTTCACGCTTTCGGCAAATCCCGTGACAGTATCTCCGTTGTACGCTCCCAGATCGCAGTATATCTCGCTGTCGCCTAAACTAAGCAGACCTCCCGACTTTTCGGGAGACGTAAATATCTCCCGCAGATATTCAAGCCTGCCCGTGATCTTATACGCCGTAAGCTTTACAAAGGTATCCCTTGAAATATCGTCCGCAAGCATATCGTATACCTTTGCCGCCTTGTCAAAGCTTTCAAAAAAATCGGACTTATCAAAATGCTTTCCTGCAATAACAGGCACTTCGGGAGCAAGCAAGATATGTCGATTTTCAATATCCTCTATTCGGGACATAACCTCAGGCAGATCGGTACCGAATGCAAGCAGAATAATAAAATCTCCGCACTCGCTTTCTACCTCCGACAGAGTTTTCACCTTATATCCGCAGAAACTTTGTCCGCGGACAAAATCGTCGCTTGCAAAAATTCCCGAAACGTCAATGCCGTAATCACCGCACCAGCCCAGAACCTTTTCTCCTCCGTTGCCCATTCCGTAAAGATACACAGGCTTGCCGCTGTTCAAAATATACCGATGCGCACTTTCAAGTCCGCTGAAATAGTCGTAAAAATCAAAAAGTCCTTTCATAAAAACCTCGCAAAAAAGGCGCAGAAAAGTCCTGCGCCGAATTAAATCACATATCTCCCAAATCGCCGTCCATATCGCTGCCGTCGTGGAGATAGAAATCTCCGCCGATCATATCTCTGCCTCTTGTTCGGTACTTGTCACGATTGAGATTTATATACTCGTCAAGCTTTGCAAGCACCTCGCGGGGAGCCTTTACGGACTTTACCTCTTTAATAGGAGTATCAACGTCCCGAACATTCATAACGATAGTACCGCAGCCGAATATCCTCTGCCCCAAAGGCAGTACCAGCTTTTTGTCCGTCACGCGGTAAAGCTCCAGCTCGTCCTCCTCTATACTGAGGAAGCCCTTACGGGTGATGAACTTGGTCTCAGTAAGAAAATATCTTGTAAACGACAGCGGAAGTCCGAAAATCGTTCTTTTCTTATCCGTCCAGATATAATCAAACATATCCTTTTTCATAAAGCATACCCCTTTTCATTAAAATGAGCCGAAATTGATATAAGCTTAATATATCACTTATTTCCGTCTTTGTCAAGAAAATTAAGACTATTAGATCTATCTGTTTTTTATTCCAAAATATCCCTTACAATTTCAAGAACGTGTACCGTCTGCTTAGGCGACAGCTTTTCGATACTGTATTTCAGCTCCTCAGTAAGGCGGGGATTTTCTATGTCAAATTCAAAAAACTGTGCGGGAGTTATACCGAAATATTCGCAGATATAGAAGAAACCTGTCATAGAGGGCATAGTATATCCGTTTTCGATTTTGTTTATATACGCCTCGCTCTGCCCGAGTGAAAGGCTCATATCTCTTGCGGAAACTCCCTTTTGCATACGGAGCTGAGTTAACCGCCAAGCAAATTTTTCATCATTATTCATTTTTATCACCTTGTGTATAATTATACTATATACATAAAAACTTACATTTATTTTTAGGAAATATCCCTATTGACATATATCTTGTGTGGATATATAATATTATATATAAGTAATTATAAGGAATAGATTTCTATTGTATGTAATGTATAATTTAAATATGTAATACATTACATATCATTGATGAAAGGGTGTTTTATATGAAGAACAAGAAATTTATTGCAGGAATTATGGCGATTGCAATGGTATTTGGTTCGGCAGCGGTTTTGCCTGATACAAAAATAGGTGGAAAAGCTGTAATATCAGCAAGTGCAGAAGAACTAATTGATGAGTGTATATATGGCGATTGGTATTGCCCCCTTCAAAGAGATGGCGGTGGACTTGTAATTTCTAAGTATTTGGGAAATGATACAGAGGTTGTTGTTCCAAGTGAGTTAAATGGTCTTAAGGTTACCGATATCAGTTATGAGGCTTTTTGTAATAGAACAGATATTACCGGCATTGTAATTTCAGATGGAATTGAATGGATAGATGAGGGAAGTTTTTCAAGTTGTACTAACTTAAAAAATATATCTTTCCCTAATAGTATTACATATATTGGAGCAGAAGCGTTTGACAATACTCCGTGGTTAGAAAATAAACTTTCGGAAAGCCCAATGGTTATAATAAATAACTTTTTATACGACGGCAAGGAATGTAAGGGTGATGTAGTAATTCCTGACTATATAACAAATATTAATGCCAAAGCATTTTTTGGAAACGCAAATATCGAAAGTATAACCATACCATCATCTGTAACGGAAATAGGATATTGTTCTATAGGTTTTATTAAGAAAGAAGTTTCTGATAACGGTTCTAATGCGGATGCTTCATCATCTACATCTACTGATTCTAAAGCTGATAGTTCTTCTAAAGTTGATAGTTCACCGATACCATCAATCTACGAAAAAGTTTCCAATCTCAAAATATACTGTTACTCAGGTACAGCAGGCGAACAGTACGCTATAGAGAACGGATTTGACTATCAATTACTTGACGAATCTGATACTGCTGCCTCAGCAGGAGGAATAGACAGTTCATTAAATGTGTCTGATTCATCGGCAAACGACGTAACCGATTTTGAGTACAGCGAAGTAACCGACGGCGTTGAAATAACCGACAATACCATAAGCAGCGATATGGTTAAAATTCCCGAAACCATTAACGGCAAAAACGTTGTTTCTATAAACAACTGGGCATTTGCAGGAATGGAGATAAAGAGCGTTGAACTTCCCTCTGTTCTGAAAAGCATAGGCGAATACGCTTTCTTTAACTGCCCTGCTCTTACAAGCGTTACGATACCTAAAAATGTTGAAAATATCGGCGATTACGCTTTTGGATATTATCTTGACGAGAACGCAGTTTCGGGTTCTTCAACCATTGCCCTTGCAGGAGCAATGACTGTTGATATAAATAATATCAGGAAAGTTGACGGATTTAAGATTTACTGCTACACAGGCACAGCGGGTGAAAAATATGCTGTTGACAACGGTTTTGAATATGTTCTTTTAGATAGATCTGATTCAGATACCAACACATCTTCAATATCCGAAACAACTTCAAATTCAAGCAAGACCAACAACTCCTCAACCGCTAACCCCTCCACAGGCGCGGCGGCAGGACTTGCCCTTGCGGCAGTAGGTCTCGGCGCAGTTGTTGTTACAAAGCGCAGAAAATAATAGCAATCTCCTTAAATTTTTATTCTCTAAGGCGGCGGAGTTCAAACTCCGTCGCTTTTCCTTTGCCTTTTTCAATGTGCTGAAATTGATTTCTGTGCAAATTCATCAAAATTTATTGACTTAAAGATCGTTTTGTGCTATTATTATAAAAGGTATATTATAATCAAATTTAAATACATACGGAGGTCATGATCATGGCGATTTTTAAATTAGATCCCGCTTTCAAGGACTATATCTGGGGCGGAACAAGGCTCAGAGACGAATACGGAAAGAACTGCGACTACGACAAGGTAGCCGAGAGCTGGGAGCTTTCCTGCCACAAGGACGGCGCAAGCGTTGTTGACGGCGGAGAGTTTGATGGTCTTACTCTTGCGCAGTACATTGAAAAGTCAGGCAAATCCGTACTGGGTTCCAACTGCGAACGCTTTGAGAGCTTTCCTATCCTCATAAAGCTTATCGACGCTAAAGACAATCTGTCCGTTCAGGTACACCCGGATAACGAGTACGCTATGAGAGTTGAGGGCGAGTACGGCAAAACCGAAATGTGGTACGTTGTGGACTGCGACGAGGGCGCGACACTGCTTTACGGCTTCAAGAAAGAAATTTCCAAGGACGAATTCGCTCAGAGAATTGCGGATAATACGCTCCTTGAAGTCACCAACGCCGTTCCAGTTAAAAAGGGAGACGTGTTCTTTATCCGGTCGGGTACTCTCCACGCTATCGGCAAGGGTATCCTCATTGCGGAAATACAGCAGAATTCCAACACTACATACAGAATTTACGACTACGGCAGAGTAGGCAAAGACGGCAAGCCCAGAGAGCTTCACGTTGAAAAGGCTAAGGACGTTACCGTTCTGGGTCCCGCAAAGGCGTATCCCGAAACTCCCGTGGAGCAGTACGACGGCTATACAAGCAAGCTGCTCTCAAATTGCGAGTACTTCACCACATACAGAGTTGACGTGGAGACTAAGGCAGAGCTTGAAGCGGACAGCCGAAGCTTCAACAGCATTCTCGTCCTCGAGGGCGAACCTACTGTCGGCGGAGTAAAAGCCAAAAAGGGCGATAGCGTGTTTATCTCCGCAGGCGAAGGAAAATATACCGTTGAGGGTAAGTGTCAGTTCATTCTGACCAAGATAGACTAATGAAATTTATGAGATAGTTTTTGAGGATACCATAGCTTACTGTGTGAGAAACGAATGCTATGACGACGGCGACGAAAGAACAATGCATTTAACAGGCAAGCTCAATGTGATTGAAGATTCGGCGTTTCTCGACTATGCTAATTCCGTATCTTTCGCAGGACAGATCAGAAGCTTCAAGCACTATGAAATACGCTGTTTAAATCAGATCATCAACGTTGCGTCTTTTAATGAACCAATAGTTGATATAATCACAAATAAATAAATTCAAGGAGAATTTCTATGAAATACTATATAGGTATAGACTTAGGCGGTACGAACATCAAGGCAGGTGTTGTTACCGATGAATTTGAAATAATCGCAAAAGCAACCTGCAAGACCAATCTGCCCAGACCTGCTGAGCAGATATGCGCAGATATGGCTAAGGTCGCGCTGGAGGCAGTTGAGCAGGCAGGACTTTCCATAGATCAGATAGAAAGCGTAGGTATCGGCACTCCCGGTACTGCAAATTCCGATACGGGTATCATCGAGTATTCAAACAATCTCGGTTTTCTGAATTTCCCAGTAGTAAAGCTCATGCAGACCCATATCGATAAGCCCTGCTATGTTGAAAACGACGCAAATGCAGCGGCTTACGGCGAATATGTGGCAGGCGCGGCAAAGGGAGCGAACGACGCTGTCTGTATTACTCTCGGCACAGGCGTAGGCGGCGGAATTATAATAAACGGAAAAATTTACTCAGGCTTTAATTTTGCGGGAGCGGAGATCGGCCATACCGTTATAGACCCCAACGGTCCCGAGTGCACCTGCGGAAGAAAAGGCTGTTTTGAAGTATTCTCCTCCGCCACGGGACTTATCAGAATGACCAGGGAGGCTATGCTGGAGGACAAAGCCTCCGTAATGTGGAAGATGAACGAGGAAGAAGGCAAGATCTCGGGAAGAACTGCTTTCAATGCTATGCGTGCAGGCGACAGAGCAGGTAAAGAGGTTGTCGATAAGTACATCAGATACCTTGCCTGCGGAATTACAAATACCATTAATATTTTCCAGCCTGATATCCTCTGTATCGGCGGCGGAGTATGCAACGAGGGCGACCCTCTGCTTATCCCTCTGAAAGAACTTGTATCTAAGGAGGTTTACACAAAGAATTCCGAAAAGAATACCGAGATAGTGATAGCAAAGCTCGGCAACGATGCAGGCATCATCGGAGCAGCTTTCTTAGGGCTTTCGCACAAAGCATGAGCAAAAACTATAAAATAAACAATGAGGTATAGAAAATGGGACTTTTTGATAAATTAAAGGATATAACAAGTGCGGTATCCAAAGTAACTGATACCGCAAGAAACGTTGAAAACCTTGTGAAAAATCCGCAGGACGAAGCGGCAAGAATTGCAGAAAATGCCGCAAGACGCGCAGCTAATGAAGCGGTAAACAAGGCGGTAAATTCGGTAACTCAGAATACGGCAGGTTCAAACGTAAATTATGGCGTACAGCAACAGCAGGTATCTCTTGCGTCCTCCCGTACGGTGACCGAAGAAGACTGTGCTGATGACAAGGACTATATTATGACCTTTTCGCTCAGCAAGGACTTCGTTCGTTTTGAGAGCCATGCCGGCGAAGTTCCGGTAAGCTTTATATACGCTCCGGGAAAAACGGAGGAAACAGCGGAATACAGCGAAAACGAACCATGTTTCGGAATTTACATGGACGACTCCGTTTACAGAGCCGTTGAAAGCTATAAAAACACAGGCATTATTCCAAACGCCTTTGAAACAACTCCGAAAGAGGGGAATTTTCTCTTTTCTGCAAAGATACCCTACCATGACGGCGTGATTTATTTCTATGGATTTGACCGCTGCGGCGGCTATTGGGAAAACAACGGTATCGGCGTTCAGTATAAGCGTTCGATAATGGGAACTCCATTTGAGAGCGCACTTGTTGCAGCAGTTGATGAAGCTGTTCGTTCCTATAAAGAGGAAGTAAAAGCAAATTAAAGGAAATTATTAATTATAAAAGAGGTAATCAAAATGGCAAACAACTTTTTTTGCGAGGGCGTAGACAAAGCCCCTCAGAGATCATTATTCAATGCGCTGGGCATCACTCAGGAGGAAATGGAAAGACCGCTTGTAGGTATCGTTTCTTCCTATAACGAGATCGTCCCGGGTCATATGAATATCGACAAGATCGTGGACGCCGTTAAAATGGGCGTCGCTATGGCAGGCGGAACCCCTATAGTATTCCCTGCTATCGCCGTTTGCGACGGTATCGCTATGGGGCATCAGGGTATGAAGTATTCTCTCGTTACCCGAGACCTTATCGCAGACTCCACCGAATGTATGGCGCTTGCTCACCACTTTGACGCTCTTGTAATGGTGCCCAACTGCGACAAGAATGTCCCCGGATTGCTCATGGCGGCGGCAAGAGTTAATATTCCTACTGTTTTTGTTTCGGGCGGACCTATGCTTGCGGGTCACGTTAAAGGTTCAAAGACTTCCCTTTCCTCTATGTTTGAAGCAGTAGGCACATATAATGCAGGGAAATTCGGACTTTCCGATGTCGAGGAATTTGAAAACAAGGCATGTCCTACCTGCGGCTCCTGCTCGGGTATGTACACTGCAAACTCAATGAACTGTCTCACCGAGGTACTCGGTATGGGTCTTAAGGGCAACGGAACTATACCCGCCGTTTACTCGGAAAGATTAAAGCTTGCAAAGCACGCAGGTATGGCTGTTATGGAGCTTCTTAAGAAGAATATCCGCCCCAGAGACATTATGACCGAATCGGCTTTCAGAAATGCTATTGCGGCTGATATGGCTCTCGGCTGTTCCACAAACTCAATGCTTCATCTGCCCGCTATCGCCCACGAATGCGGTATAGATCTCGATCTGGAGCTTGTCAACGAGATTTCCGAAAAGACCCCGAACATCTGTCATCTTGCTCCAGCCGGTCATACCTATATGGAGGATCTGAACGAAGCAGGCGGAGTTTACGCAGTACTGAACGAGCTTGCCAAGAAAGATCTTATTGACACTTCATGCCTTACATGCACAGGCAAGACGGTAGGAGAGAATATCACAGGCTGTGTAAACAAAGACCCTGAGACTATCAGACCTATCGAAAACCCATATATGCCCAACGGAGGTATCGCTGTGCTCAAGGGTAATCTTGCGCCCGATACATGCGTTGTAAAGCGTTCGGCAGTCGCTCCCGAAATGCTCAAGCACGAAGGTCCTGCAAGAGTATTTGACAGCGAGGAGGAAGCGATCGAGGCTATCAGAGGCGGAAGGATCGTTCCTGGAGATGTAGTGGTCATCAGATATGAAGGACCTAAGGGCGGACCGGGAATGAGAGAAATGCTCAATCCTACATCGGCTATTCAGGGCATGGGACTCGGCTCGACTGTTGCTCTTATCACAGACGGACGTTTCAGCGGCGCAACAAGAGGCGCGGCGATCGGACACGTTTGCCCCGAAGCGGCCATGGGCGGCACTATCGCATTTGTCAAGGACGGCGACACTATCGCTATCGATATAAATAATCATAGTATTGAGCTTAAGGTTTCCGACGAGGAGCTTGCGGAAAGAAAGCAGGGCTGGATTCCAAAGGAGCCCAAGATCAAAACAGGCTATGCCGCAAGATACGCTTCACTCGTAACCTCGGCTAACAGGGGCGCGGTTCTTGAAATCAAGTAAAAGTAAAACTAAACAAAATTATGGAGGTATGAACCAATGAAAAAAGTTATATCGGCAATTCTCGGAATTATTTTCGTAGTTTTTATTGTGTGCGCGATCTTCGTTTGCACCTATGTTTTCAGCTCACCGTCAAAGGACACTAATTCAGATTCCAGACAGATAATCAGGGGCTACTGGACCGACGAGGAAAACGAAACGGTATTTATGTTCGATCAGAACGGCAAATTCACTATGGCTCACCTTGAGAACGACGATCCGGCCGCTTCGCTCAAAAGCGAAAGCGCGCTTATTGCAAAGGGATATTTCAAAATCGATGAGGACTCAAAGAAAATCAAGGTTCTCGTAATGCCAAACGGCAGAGACAAGAGCGTTGATCTGGGCGAACAGCTTTACTTCTTCACTACCTTCACCTACAGAAACCTTGAATACGATGAGGAAAACGAAACTGCCGTAGCTTGGAGAACAGGCAACGAGGAGGAAGAAAAGGCAAGCTGTAAATTCGTACTTTCTAATGTAGATAAGGACGGCGTTTATACCTGCAACAGAACCGTTACCGTTACAGACTTCTATGACGGCAAGGACGACGAATAAGGTCAGGATATGGATATACTTATAAAAAATGTCAGAGCCGTAGATCCGCAGACAGGACTTGACGGGATAACGGATATTGCAGTTGAAAACGGAATTATCACCGAGATCGGCAGTATCTCTGCGGAAAAAGCTGACGAAAAAACAAAGTTGATCGACGGTCAGGGAAAGCTTTGCGCTGTTCCCGGACTGTTCGATATGCATGTTCATTTCCGTGATCCGGGACTTACCTACAAGGAGGACGTAATCACGGGAGCAAATGCGGCTAAGGCGGGAGGCTTTACCGGAGTGGCATGTATGCCTAATACAAAGCCCGCTATTGACAGTCCTGAAACGGTCAGATACATTTTTGACAAAGCGAAAAAAACCGGTATCGATGTATTTCCCATTGCCTGCGTTACAAAGGGTATGAAGGGCGAAGAACTTTGTGACTTTGACGCGCTAAAAGAAGCGGGTATAACAGCAATTTCAGATGACGGACGTCCTGTTGAAAATGCGGAATTAATGCGTCAGGCTCTAGAAAAAACAGTGGATAACGGACTGCTCGTTACCTCCCACTGCGAGGATCTGAAAATCATAAACGGCGGTATAATCAACAAGGGCGAAATATCCGAAAAGCTGGGCGTAAAGGGCATGGACAGAGCCAGCGAGGACAGCATTACCGCGAGGGAAATATGCCTTGCTATGAGCTGTAATGCAAGGATTCACATATGCCACGTTTCCACCTACGGTTCGGTAAATATCATCAGAGCCGCTAAACGCGACGGCGTAAAGGTCACCTGTGAGACTGCCCCCCATTATTTCACTTATACTGACGAAAAACTGCTGTCAAGAGACGCAGATTACAGAATGTCTCCCCCGCTGAGAACTGAAAAGGACAGAGCGGCTATCGAAGAAGCTTTGCTGGACGGCACGATAGACTGTATCATCACAGACCACGCGCCCCATTCCGCAGAGGAAAAGGCAGATTTTGAAAAGGCTCCCAACGGCGTTGTGGGACTGGAAACCTCCCTTGCGGTAACTCTCACACAGCTTTATCATACGGGCAAAATGAGCCTTTCAAAAATTGTGGAGGTAATGTCGGTCAATCCCAGAAAAATAATGGGACTCACCCCCATAAAGATCGCTGTTGGCGAACGCTGCGACCTGTGCATTTTCGACCCCGACTACGAATGGGAGGTCATTCCCGAGGAGCTTAATTCAAAGTCCAAAAACAGCGTATTCAAGGGCGCAAAGCTAAAGGGAAAGAATATTTATACTATTTGCAGGGGCAAGGTAGTATTTACGCTGTAAAGGAAAAGCAAGGAGGAAATTATGTTTTCCATAACGCAGGAAGAGTTAAGATATGACCACATCACCGAGCACGGAGATCACACGCAGATCATCACAGAGCTTCATTTATACGCAGATAAAAGAGAAAAAATTTTTCTTGAAATTGCGCCTGTGCGGGTTCCCGAAAACGGCGATATAATGTGGGAGGCCTGGAACTTCTACGACAGTATGAGAGTTTTTCAGACAGATTACAACAAGCTTATCGTCCCTTATTTAAAGGAGATCTTCCCCGTCACAGACCCCGACAACGGCGAAATTCAGGAATATCTTGACGTATGCTCCCTTAACTGGCTAGGCAGCTCGGACTGCGAAAGGTTTATTGATATTATAAGGTCTGAAATGGAAAACTTTACCGATGACGAAAAAGCATTTCTGAATGAATTTATCGGATTCTTACAGCGTTGTATGACGATCAGCAATATTATCCTGATCGAGGGAAACTTATAAAATTTGATCCGAAAGGAAGATAAAGATGTCACTTGATAGACTAATAGAAAATATAGTAAAGACCCAGAACCCGTCTGTGGTAGGACTTGACCCAAAGCTTGACTACATTCCCGAATACATCAAGGAAAAGAAGTTCAAGAAGTATGGCAGGACCCTCAAAGGCGCGGCAAAGGCTATCTGGGAATTTAACAAGGGCATTATCGACGAGATACACGATATTTGTCCTGCCATAAAGCCGCAGGCAGCGTACTATGAAATGTACGGCTACGAGGGAGTAAAGACCCTTTACAAGACAATTCAGTACGCCAAGGAAAAGGGTATGTTCGTTATGACGGACGGCAAGCGAAACGACATAGGCGCAACTATGGAGGCTTATGCGGCAGCTCATCTGGGGCTTACCGACATTGACGGCGAAAAGGCCGAGGCTTTCGGCGCGGACGCCCTTACCGTAAACGGCTATTTAGGCTCCGACGGCATAGATCCACTGCTGGAGCAGTGCAAAGCCTATGACAAGGGCATTTTCGTCCTTGTAAAGACTTCAAATAAATCCTCAGGCGAATTACAGGATCTGAAGATCGGAGACAAAACGGTATATGCGACCATTGGCGGCATGTGCGAAAAATGGGGCGCAGAGGTAATGGGCAAGTACGGCTACAGCGGAGTAGGCGCAGTGGTAGGCGCAACATATCCCGAGCAGCTTGCCGAAATGAGAGCGGCACTGCCTCACACATTCTTCCTCGTTCCCGGCTACGGAGCTCAAGGCGGCGGCGCAGAGGGCGTTGCAAAGGGCTTTGACAAAAACGGTCTGGGCGCAATAGTAAATTCCTCCAGAGCGGTAATGTGCGCTTACAAAAAGGAAGAAAACTGCGACGAACACGACTACGCAAAAGCGGCAAGACGAGAGGTTATCCGTATGAAGGAGGATATTATTTCTTATCTGCCGAAGATAACATTATGAATATAAGCGGGATAAGGAACAAAGTCCCCAAAATATCTGTTGTTATTATTTTCGCTGTATTCATAGCATTAAGCGTACCTTTGGTAGATTTTATGATAAGCGCAGACAACTATCCATATATACATATTGTTAATGATAAATCTTTTCTGGCGCAAATATACATACGCAATCACTCCGATTCCTGGGGACCCGGCATCGGCTATCCGCTGTTTGATAACTATTATGACGCTTGTTATCATATGTACGGTTTCAAGGATTGCTTTGGGTATGGTAATATCCTGCATTATTTAAGATTTCCTGTCTCGCTTCCTCTGTTGGCATTCACACTGTTTACAGTTACATTGGATATAAAACGTAACAAGATCAACGGCTGTAAGCTGAAAATAATAATTTACACTGTTATTGTTCTCATAGAAATAGCTTTGTGCATTTACGGTATTTTTATTTTTGCACCGACATATTACGAAATTTGTCTTGACGAACTTATGAGCCTTTAAACGTTGAATAAATTCGGGCGGAGAAATCCGTCCGAAACAGTATGGGGGAGATCATGGAAATTCTTAAGCATAGACCTGAAATTAAAATACTTGACCGTATTGAAGAACTAAACGCAATTCTTATATCGGTAGAAAACGGCAAAGCCAAACTTAAAACCGAGCTTTGCAAAAGAAGCGACTACCATGATGACTGCGTAGACTTTTACAAGCTTATGCTGAACGGCAAGCCTATCCTACAGAACTATAAGTCAATAAGTCCGACAAGTTCAGGACTTCTTGCAGCAGGTTACGGAATAAACAATGTAAACTGTGAGGAACTTTCCAAAATAAACGATATGATAAACGAAGACTTTGTGTTCTTGGAAAGATCTTTAGAAATAATCTCTCCCATTTTAGGACTTCTTGAATCAGGAGTTTATATGCTTGCAGATATACCTCATATCCCGACAGACGGACAGGGCGGATTTTTCTGGAATGTACTAAACGGGAAAAAATATTATGACGCACACTGTGCTGATTATTGGCAGAGCGATATTATGACTGCAATACCCAGTTATCCGAAATATCTCTATCCCACACAGAGTACAAAATGCTATAACCAAAATCGTGTTGAAGAATATTCAGAGCGGTTTAAATCGGACAAAAACCCGCCGCGTGCCATAGCCTTTAACCTCGGAACTTTTATGAGCGCTTTGCTTGACGGACACCACAAAGCCTGCGCTGCCGCACTTGCAGGACGTGAGATAAACTGTCTTACCATAATGACTATACAAAGTATATGGAAAAAAGAAGACAAAACATTGGTTAACTTCATGGGATATGGTGAACCATTTATAGATACGTCAAAATATCCGGAGCTTTTGACCTATACAGAAAAATTTGAAAAAAGCCGGAAAACAAATCCGGCGTACTGCGGCAATAAAGAACCTTTCCGTTCGGAAATTTTCGATCCGATAAATGATGAACGTTATAATTCAGCGGCGAAAAAATATCCTACAGTTGAAGATATTGCTTTCAGAAAATATTTTGGCATAAAGAAAATTACAAAAGAATATATAGATAAGCTTTTTGAAAAATTATTAAATTCGGAAAGTATTTTTGCTATTATCGAAATTATAAGAACTGAGTCGGTTATGAAAAATCCGCTTGCAGAATATGCGGCTGTTCGAGCAATCAAGTTGGAACTTTCAAATATAAAAAAAGGTTATATCATTGACAAAAAATTGCTTGATACAGCAATTTGCGGACTGATGAATTTCAAAAACGATCAAAACGAAAAAATTATGATAGATCTTATCACAGAGAGTAATTTAGATAAAAGCACTCTTGATCTGATAAAAGATTATTGGGATTAGTTTACGAAAGGACTGATAAAATGTACAAACAAGGCAAATACCCCATAGTTTCTAAGACAACTCTAGCCAAAGGTATCTTTGACATTGAAATTTACTGCCCCCATATAGCGCAGGCGGCTCAGGCGGGGCAGTTCGCACAGGTAGCGGCGGAGGGCTTTTTCCTGCGCAGACCTATTTCTATCTGCGATATAGACAAGGACAAAGGCACTATCCGTCTAGTATTCGAGGTCAGAGGAAAGGGAACCTACAAGCTTTCCGAACTTAACAAAGGCAATCTTATCGACATTATCGCCCCTCTGGGCAACGGCTTTAAGGTACTTGAAAAGGACAAAAAATGCGTCTGTATCGGCGGCGGTATCGGTACTCCCCCGATGCTGGGCATTGCAAAGGAATACGGCGAAAACGCCACGGCAATAAGCGGTTTCAGAAATATGGCGGCCGTTATTTTGCAGGAGGATCTCAAGTCCTGCGGAGCGCATACAATACTCTGCACCGACGACGGTTCTGCGGGTAAAAAGGGCTTTGTAACTAACGCTCTTGCGGAAGTTCTTGAAAACGAGAAGCCCGACATCATCTACGCCTGCGGACCTATGATAATGCTTAAAAATATCACAAAAATGGCGGCGGACAGCGGAATTTACTGTCAGGTATCTTTAGAACAGAGAATGGCGTGCGGCGTAGGAGCCTGCCTTGTCTGCGCCTGCCGTACAGTCAAGGACGGGCAAGAGTTCAACTCCCATGTCTGCAAGGACGGTCCCGTATTCGACAGTGAGGAGGTTATTTTTGAATGAGCAGACTTAATGTAAATTTCTGCGGAATCGACTTTAAAAATCCGGTCATTCCCGCAAGCGGAACATTCGGCTATGGCAGAGAATACGAGCAGTTTTATCCGCTCTCAAGGCTTGGAGGAATTTCCGTCAAGGGAACTACCCTCCACAGACGAGAGGGAAATCCCGCTCCCAGAGTTGCCGAAACTCCAAGTGGAATGCTCAACTCCGTAGGACTTCAAAACGGCGGAGTTGACAAGTTCCTTAATTACGAGCTGCCCAACCTCGTGACCAAGGACACTAGGATCATAGCCAATATCGCAGGCTCAACTATCGAGGAATGCGCCGAGCTTGCGTCAAAGCTGAAAGGCTCAGCCGTCGATCTTATCGAGCTGAACATCTCCTGCCCCAACGTAAAGCAGGGCGGAGCGGCATTCGGCACAGACTGCCTGATAGCGGGCGAAGTCACAAAAGCAGTCAAGGAAGCAAGCGACAAGCCGCTTATGGTAAAGCTTTCCCCAAATGTAACGAGCATTGTTGACATTGCAAAGTCCGTTGAGGAAAACGGCGCGGACGCAGTTTCTCTCATCAATACCCTGCTGGGAATGAGAATTGACATACGCACAAGACGCCCTATCTTAAAAAATAATGTCGGCGGACTTTCAGGGCCTGCGGTGTTCCCCATTGCAGTGAGAATGGTGTGGCAGGTCGCAAATGCCGTAAAAATTCCCGTATGCGGAATGGGTGGAATTTCCACATGGGAGGACGCGGTAGAAATGATTCTGGCAGGCGCGCAGACCGTACAGGTAGGAGCGGCGATTTTCGCAGATCCCTACGCCCCTGTTAAGATAATCAAAGGAATGGAAAAGTTCTGCGAGGATAACGGAATTGACAATATCTCCGAAATTGTGGGAACTGTCAAACCATGGTGAAATAATATAAAATAAAATCACCCTTTAAAACTGGTGATTTGCAAAAGCCATATAAGTTACTGATACCGATACTGCCCCTTAGGCGATACGGAATAGTCTGCCAATTGCATTTTATTTCCGTACTACCCCAAAGGGGTATTTTTGTTTATCGTTACCTTTTATATTTCAAATATATGTGACTTTAATATGACATTTCTAACTACAATTTAAGACCATAAGAAAGTAAAGCTTTTATATTTCTGTTTTTGCGTTTTTTTAGCTCTGTCATGACCTTAGTATACAATTCTTGATTATTAAGGAAACACTGATTTAATCCCCCAAATCTCAGCAAAACTTAAAAAACTCTTT
>CAYNPW010000035.1:0-23008 GCA_964399215.1 uncultured Ruminococcus sp.
TCTGATCTCTTTGGGAATTACTACTCTGCCGAGGTCGTCAATTCGGCGTACTATTCCTGTTGCTTTCATATTTAATGACCTCCAAAATTAATTCAAAATTGCAGTAATATTATTTGCAGACGATGTCATTTTATGCAGGAATTCAGCAGATATATAAAAAACAATCATCCGCTTTGCAAATTTCAGTTAATTGGGTTTTGGTTATTCACAATCTTCTGTACTTATAATTAAAAATATAAAATAACAAACACCGTACTAATCCGCTGATCGGAAGTTGTACGGTGTTATCATTTTAATAGCAAAAATTTAAGAACAAAAATTTTCTCAGCCGAAAATACTCATAAGCTGTGCGACTATCAGTCCGCCGCCTGTGCCGACCACATATCCAAGCAGAGCCATTATAATTCCGACGGGAACAAGCGCGCTGCTGTATGTTCCTGCAAGCACGGGAGCCGTTGCCGTTCCGCCTATGTTTGCAAGGGACGCCACTGCGCAGGTAAAGATGTCCAGTTTGAAAATTTTCGCGAGTATCAGCATTATCGCAATGTGAATAACAAGAATTATAAATCCCGATAACAGCCATACGGGTGCATTTCCTATGGTGCCCAGATCCGCTCTGGAAGCGATAAGCGCGATTACGATATAAAGCAGTACATTTGATATTTCTTCGGTACCCTTAAGCTTTCCGAAAGGCGTCATTGCAAGAAGTACTCCCAGCAGAGTTACTATCAGAACAGTCCACGTCGCCTTGTCAAAGAATGTCGCATAGCCTGCAATTAATTCGCCGATTTTCTGACATACGGCTGAAACGAGCAGTCCCGCACCTAAAAGAATTATGATATTGTGCCATGTAAGCGTCTTTGTATTCGCCTTTGCCTCTTCCTCAAGAGACTGTCCTACCTCGTCGATAATTTTTGTGTCAGCTTTAGTCCACTTATTAAATTTTTCTGAGAATCCAATGACCCACAACAGAAACATAACATAAAGCGTTGCACATATAGAGTCCATAACGAGGGCGTAAGCCATTGACGCCTCGTCAACATCAAGAGCCGCCTGAATGGCAAGCATATTTCCGCCGCCTCCCATCCAGCTTCCGCACAGAGCGCCTAAAGACTTCCATGCGCCCTCTCCAAGCGCGCCGTGAAGGATCGCATAGGAAATAAAAAAGCCCAGACCTATAGACACGGTCGCAGAGAAAAATCCTATCAGCATTTTAGGTCCCAGCTTGATGATTTTTCTCAGATCGCACCTTAACAGCATAATGAACAGCATTGCGTAAAGCAAAGGATTTTTCAGGGAGCTGTATGCCTCCGACGTGCTTTCCAGATCCCACAGCTTGACCGTACACAGCACCATAAGCCCCAGATAGATCAGTACTATCGGCGGCGCAAACTTGAAAAATTTCTGTGCCTTATCGCCTTTGAATATTTTCGGAAGATTTACCAGCAGCGCGGCTACGAACACCAACGCCGCTATATACATAAATCCGTCAGTTATCATTTTTTACGTCACCTCATATTATTTTAATTTTTCCAGTACTTTAACAAGATAATTCCAGCATCTTTCAGCGGACGCTACGACCATTCTTTCTTCGGGAGTATGCACATTTTCCAGATCGGGACCGAATGAGATCATGTCCACGTCCTGAATTTTGGACGCAAGAATACCGCATTCAAGGCCTGCGTGAATTGACTGAATCTTCGGAGACTGCGCATAGATTTCTCTGTACGTATTAACCATTATATCCCGCAAAGGAGAAAACATTCTGTATTCCCATGCAGGATAGTCGGACGTAAACTCCAGCCGTCCGTCTAGGTACTCGATAAAGGATACCAGCTTTTCCACTGACTTCTGCTTACCTGCCGCTGCGTTGCTTCTGATAAGATATTTCATTGTAAGATAATTTTCATCGGTGAATACAGTACCTAAATTCATCGAAGTCTGCACCATATCGGGAATGTCAGGACTCATTGCCTGAATTCCGTCAGGGACCTGCATAAGTGCAAAAATAATTCTTTTTGTGCTTGACAGATCTGTGCATAGCTTTCTGTCATCAATTTCTGCTAAGGCTACAGACAGCTCGGGTTCGGTATGGTGAAATTCTTTTTTCGCAATACCGATAAATGCTTTTACAGCCTTGTAAAACTGATCCTTAGAGGCTGAGGCAAATGAAACCTCAGCGTCCGCATTCTTAGCAATGGAATTTTCCTTTCCGCCGCCCGACAATGAGCATATATTTATATCACATCTGCGGCTGACATATTCAAGCAGTCGTCCTAAGAGCTTTATTGCGTTCTTTCTGTGCTTGTTTATATCGATACCCGAATGACCGCCTTTCAGTCCGCTTATTGAGATATGGCAGAAAATCATATCAGAGCAATCAATATACTTAATGGGAATTTCGCACCTGACGCGAACTCCTCCCGCGCAGCTTGCAATAAGAACTCCTTCCTCCTCGGAATCTATATTGATAAGCCTCCTGCCTTTTAAACGTGAACCGTCCAGTTTGTTTGCTCCTATCATACCTATTTCCTCGTCCGACGTAAAAAGCGCCTCCAAAGGCGGATGAGGGATACTATCCGAGGATAATATCGCAAGCATATATGATATCGCTATACCGTCGTCGCCTCCCAGAGTAGTGCCGTCCGCCCATATATATTCTCCGTCGGTGCAAAGCTTTAAGCTGTCCATTTCCATATTAAGAGTACAATCATCTGTCTTGTCGCAGACCATATCCAGATGTCCCTGAAGGATTACTGTGGGACTGTTCTCATATCCGTAAGTCCCCTTCTTATAAATTATAACGTTTCCTGCGTTGTCAAGAAAGTATTCCAGTCCGTGTTCTCGTGCAAAATCAACACAATACCGAGCCAGAGCGTCAGTGTTTCCCGAGCCGTGGGGAATGGCACATATTTCGCTGAAATATTTGAATACTATATGCGGTCTTAGTTCTGATACGTTCATAAGTCACCTCTACGCCAAAGCTATATGTAATCATTATAACAGATATATTAAGCAATTAATTTTGTACATAACTTACAATGAAATCTTAGCATATACCAAGATTTATAAACATTATGACAGTATTGTAAAATATATTATGGTAAAACAGCAATGAAATTATGCATAGGTAAGCTAAAAATAATTAAACTCCACAGTCTTGACCCCGGATTGTGCGGCTGTTTTGTATTCGTTGCCTATTATTATGAACATTCTGTCAACATGCTTGAAAAAAAAAATATAATGTGATATAATATAGTATCCTAAAAGTATTTTTATGGGATTTTGTTTTACATTATGGATTGCATTTTATGCAAACCGTTTGTTTTGACATTTATGTGAAAGAAGAAATATTATGAAAGTAGTTATTATTGGCGGAGGAAAGGTAGGCAGCAGTTTGTCCTACAACCTTTCCAACGAACAGAACGACGTGACGGTCATCGACTACAATCCCGCCGCTCTGAAACGTATTCAGGACACTCAGGACGTTATGTGTATAGAAGGCGACGGCGCTGATGCAAGCGTTCAGCGTGACGCAGACGTAAATAAAGCCGGTCTGCTAATTGCAACCACTCCTTATGACGAGCTTAATATTCTCTGTTGTCTGATAGCTAAAAGACTGGGAGTAAAGCGTACTGTTTCAAGAGTACGTAACCCCGTTTACTTTAAGCAGATGGACCTTATAAAAGAGGATCTCGGACTTTCAATGGTCATAAATCCCGAATTGATAACGGCGGACGAGATACTGAGAATCCTTATGTTCCCTGCAGCGGCTCGAGTAGAGGTTTTTGCCAAGGGAAGAATGGAGCTTGTGGAGCATAAGCTTTGTGAAAATTCGATCCTTGAAGACAGAAGTCTTGCAGATATCTATAAGCGCAACAGGATCCAGTTTCTTATTTGCGCTGTTGAACGCGACGGAAAAATATTTATTCCGAGCGGTGATTTTATTCTGCGTGCGGGAGATAAGATCAATGTTGCGGCTTCCCACCAGAACCTTGAGATTTTCTTTAAAACTATCGGGACCATGAAAAACAGGGTCAAAACCGTTATGATAGTCGGAGGAGGAAAAATTGCTCACTATCTGGTAGCATATCTGCTCGGAATAGGTATAAGAGTCAAAATTATTGAGAATAATTATGAAAAGTGCAAAGAGCTTGCGGAGACCTTTACCAAAGCTACCATTATTCACGGCGACGGAACCGATCAGGATTTGCTTAACGAGGAAGGTATAAGCGAGGTAGACGCGTTTATCGCTCTTACAGGCATAGACGAAGAAAATATCATTATGTCCCTTTATGCCAAGAAAAACTCCGAGGCAAAAATAATTACCAAAATCAACCGTGACAGCTATTCCGAGCTTGCCTCACAAATGGGACTTGACTGTGTTGTGTCACCAAAAAACCTTACCGCAAGCGGAATACTCAGTTTTGTGCGTTCGCTGGATACTTCCACCGGAAACAACATCGACGCGCTTTACCACATAGTCGGCAACAAAGCGGAGGCCTTGGAATTCAGAATAAACAGCGATAACGAAAAGCTAATCGGTATACCGCTGAAGGATCTCAAAATCAAAAAGAATATCCTGATCTGCGGTATCCTTAGAAAACGCGACGTAATAATACCGAACGGCGACGACTGCATTCAGCGTGGAGATTCGGTTATCGTTATTGCAAAGGACTATCATTTTTCAGACATTGAAGATATTCTTGACTGACGGGGTATGTGAGACTTATGAACAGATCATTGGTTATACATTTTTTGTCTAAGCTGCTGCTGTGCGGATCGGCGCTGTTTCTTCTTCCTTGCGCGGTAAGCCTTTATTATCATGAAAATGACATTGCGCTGGTTTTTTTTATGACGGCGCTTATTGTTGCGATTATAAGCACGCCCCTGGCGATCATAAAGCCTAAAAACAAACAGATGTATGCCCGAGAGGGACTGATAATAGTCGCTCTGCTTTGGGTGATATACCCGCTTATAGGCGCATTTCCATTCTACCTTAGCGGTGAGATCCCTCATTTTATGGACGCATTGTTTGAAAGTATATCCGGCTTTACAACCACCGGTGCAACAATTCTCACTGATATAGAAGCTCTTTCAAGGGGTATGCTGTTCTGGCGAAGCTTTACTCACTGGGTTGGCGGTATGGGCGTACTTGTGCTTGCCATTGCGATACTTCCCTCCTCCAATGACAGCATGTATCTTATGCGTGCAGAGTGTGCGGGACCGCAGGTCGGCAAAATAGTTCCCAAGGGCAAGAATTCCGCTATGTACCTTTATATTATTTATACAGGACTTACAGTGCTGACGGCAATATTTCTTATGCTGGGAGATATGCCGATTTTTGACAGCATCTGCCATGCAATGGGCACGGCGGGAACAGGCGGCTTCGGTATAAAAAACGAGGGCATTGCATATTATAACTCAGCGTACATTGACGGAGTTCTGACTGTTTCAATGATGCTATTCGGCGTGAATTTCAGTATTTTCTATTTTATGATAATCAGACGTTTCAAGGATATTATAAAAAACGGCGAGCTTAAAGTCTACTTTATTGTGATCGCTGCAGCTACCGGATTGATCATGCTGAATATTTATCCGATATACAATTCTGTCGCAAAGTGCTTCAGGTACGCTGTATTTCAGGTGTCCTCGATCATGACGTCTACAGGCTACGGAACAGCAGATTACACACAATGGCCCGAATTTTCGCAGATGATATTGATGATACTTATGTTTGTCGGAGCCTGTGCGGGCTCTACAGGAGGAGGCTTAAAGGTCCAGAGAATCATAATAATGTTCAAGAGCGCAGTAAAATCGATAAAAAAGACGCTAAGCCCGAAATCTGTCAATATTGTTAAGTCTGACGACAAGGCAATGAATGTGGAAACGGTTCACGGAGTACATGCATATATTATAATTTACATTGGGCTGTTCTTTGCTTCAATGCTGTTAATATCCCTGAATAATGCCGATTTTGCTACCACGTTTTCATCGGTTTCTACCTGTATAAACAATATCGGTCCCGGACTAAACAAGGTAGGTCCAAGCGAGAATTTCTCGTTCTTCTCGGATCTTTCCAAAACGGTGCTGTCAATAGATATGCTGCTGGGCAGACTTGAATGTTTCCCGCTGATAATACTGTTCTCGCCTTCGGTCTGGAGGAAAAAATTCTGAAACAGCATATTTAATGCCGCAATAACGTATACGAACCGTCAGTCGGAATAATTCCGGCTGACGGTTTTTTGCTGAAATATATACAATATTAGGGTATGGATTATGTTAATAGTCAACAAAATTATCAAATGTACAAAACAGCCTATTGACAATTCCTTATGTCGGTGTTATACTGTATATATCGCGATATATACAGTATAACGGAGGCGCCTTATGAAAATAATTTTAAAGAACAAATCGGATATTCCTATATACGAGCAGATCGAGGAGCAGATAAGAGCCCAGATACTTGACGGGGCTATTTCCGAAAATGAACAGTTACCCTCAATTCGTCAGCTTGCAAGAGATCTGAAGATCAGCGTAATTACCACTACGCGGGTCTATAATGACCTTGCCGACGAGGGGTTTATCATTTCCACGGCAGGTAAGGGATATTTTGCCGCTCCGCGAAACAACGAGCTGCTCCGTGAACGTATGCTCAGCGAAATGGAGTTAAAGCTTGAGCAAGCTGTTTCAAGCGGAAGAAATGCAGGGCTCAGCGACGAGGAGATAGTCTCTGCGCTCAGAAGTTTTTTGGAGGGTTAATATGGATAATATACTCGAAATTCAGAACCTGTGCAAAAGCTACAAGGACTTTGAACTAAAGGACGTAAGCTTTACTTTGCCGAGAGGTTATATTATGGGTTTTGTGGGGCAAAACGGCTCCGGCAAAACAACTACTATCCGTTCGATACTTAATATGGCAAATATCGACAGCGGAAAAATAACCGTTTTAGGTTTTGACAGCGCTGCAAATTCCATAGAGATAAAGGAACGCATAGGCGTGGTTTTTGACAGTCTCTATTTTGCGGAGCATCTCAATATCAAGGAAATAGAGTCCCAGCTAAAGGGCTTTTACAAGAACTGGGACAGCAAGGGCTTTATGGATAAGATAGGAAATTTCGGTCTGCCTGTTAAAAAGAAGGTTGGAGCTTTCTCAAAGGGTATGAAGATGAAGCTTATGGTTGCCGTTGCGCTTTCCCATAATGCGGAGCTTATTATACTTGACGAGCCCACAAGCGGTCTTGATCCCGTGGCAAGAGACGAGCTGCTGGATATTCTTGCCGAATATATTTCAGACGAAAACAGAGGAATACTTTTCTCAACCCATATCACGGCGGATGTCGAGCGTATTGCGGACTATGTAACGGTACTGCACGACGGAAAGGTATGGTTTTCGGGAACTAAGGACGAACTTACTCAGAAATACGTCATAGTAAAGGGCGGCGAGTCCGATTTTTCGGAGGAACTGAAAAGCAAATGCATAGGCTTCCACGCTTACAGGAACGGCTGTGACGCATTGCTTGACAGACAGTATCTGCGAGATCTTCCGAAAGCGATCGAATACGAAAAAGCAAGCATTGACGAATTATTGGTATATGTGGCAAAGGAGGATAAAAATGCAAAGAATTAAAGAAATAACTAATCTGATAAAACTGGATTTTATATGTATCAGGAAAAAAAGCCTTCTGCCTCTGATTTGCGGAGTTATTGTTTTTTCAGTGTTCGGACTTTTTATCGCGCCTATATTTGTCGTACCGATAATTATTTTCTCGGGGCTTGCCGTACATACTATGTTCACCATAGCTGCAAAAAATGACTTCAACAAGCTGTACGGAATACTTCCCGTCCGCAGGAGCAGTATTGTTTTTGCGCGTTTTCTTTTAGGACTTCTGTCAATAGGCGTTGTGACAGCCTTAGTTATACTGGCAGGAAATATATCGGAGCATTTTGCTTTGTTCGGCAAGATCGACGAACAGGCGGCGCAGGATTATTATAATATGAAAAATGTCGGTTTAACAGTTCCTATAACAGCCACATTATTGTTTGCGGTTATCTGCGTTCTTACTGCAATGGAATATTCGGAAGTATTTATCTTTGGAGTTGAAAAAGAGATCCTCGGAACGCTTTTAGTCGGTATTGTTTTCGGATTGGGTTCATGTATAGTTATGATGACGGATACTGATATAATCGGAAAAGCGTCCGAATTTATGGGTAAAATTTACGATAAAAACGAATTTATTTTATATTTGGCTATATATGTGTTCGGAATTATTTTCATGCTGATTTTTGCTTTTATCACCAGTACAATTATAGGAAAAAGAGAACTGTAACGTTTTCCCGAGTATCGTATATAAAAACAACCGCTGTACAATCTCCTAATTGTACAGCGGTTTTAACATTTTTATTCTGCCTTATGTTCAACGCGGTATATTATCAGCGGAATTAAAATCCACTGAAGCGCAAGACCGAACAGTCCCGTAACTATGCTTTTCCAGATCGAAACAACGCCGACAGCCGTATTTCCCAATGCATAAACAGCTGTAATTACAGCAGCTGCTCTTACAGCACGTCCGCCGAGCTGAGCGATAAGCACCTTTGCGATCGAAGGCATTTTTGCATTTCTGAGAAGTCCGGCAAAAAAGCCATATCCGAACAGCTCAAGCATCATAAAAGGCAGCATCGCCGAACCGGGCATACCCGTCATCAAAAAGCTTGCAAGAGGACCTAAAAGACCGGCAGCCGCGCCCGCATATGGACCCGCTAACAGTCCAACCAAAAGGATCGGCAGATGCATCGGCAGAAATATCTCGCCCAAGGACGTTCCAAGTCCCGATGCAGCGCCCAGAAGATGAAATACCTGAGGTACTGCCACTGCTCCCACGATTGCTGCGGCTGCGGCAAATGTCTGAGTTTTAATACTAGGTTTTGATTGTGAAGCTGCTTGTTCTGACATAAAAATTCCTCCTTACAGATAAAAATTCTTTAAAATGATTATACTATATCAATATAGAAAAATCAAGTATATTTTTCAAATTCCATGTACTTGTTAATTATAAAAATACTTTGTGATAAAATTGCAAAAATTATATAAATCCCATTGCAATTTGAGAAAAAATACTGTATAATATACACAATGGATTTGTGAGAGCGAATTCAGCAAAATTTATTATCTAGACGAAAGGCGGAATTTAAATGGCTAACAGAATGATACTTAACGAAACTTCTTATTTCGGTACGGGAGCAATTTCCGAAATTGTAAACGAGATCAAAAAGAGAGACTTCAAGAAAACTCTCGTTGTAACCGATCCCGATCTTATAAAATTCAACGTTGCTCAAAAGGTTACGGATCTTCTGGACAATGCGGGACACCCATATGAGATTTTCTCTGACGTTAAGGCTAATCCTACAGTAAATGTTGTCAAAAACGGCATTGCCGCTTTTAAAAATGCGAAAGCCGACTCGATCGTCGCTATCGGCGGCGGTTCCGCAATGGATACTGCTAAAGCTATCGGTATTATCATCAACAATCCAGAGTATGCCGATGTTACGTCACTGGAGGGAGCAGTAGACACAAAGAATCCCTGCGTACCTATTATTGCAGTTCCCACAACAGCAGGCACAGCGGCTGAGGTCACAATAAACTATGTAATTACAGATGAGGAGAAAAAGAGAAAGTTCGTGTGCGTAGACCCACATGATATCCCGGTTGTTGCGGTCATAGACGCCGGAATGATGTCCTCAATGCCAAAGGGACTTACAGCCTCCACAGGCATGGACGCTCTCACGCACGCTATTGAAGGATATACCACTCTCGGCGCATGGGAACTAACGGATATGATGCATCTTAAAGCAATAGAAGTTATCGGACGTTCTTTGAGAGCAGCCTGCGAAAACGATCCAAAGGGCAGAGAGGATATGGCTCTCGGTCAATATATTGCTGGTATGGGCTTCTCAAACGTCGGTCTCGGCGTGGTACACGGTATGGCTCATCCTCTCGGAGCATTTTACGATACTCCTCACGGAATTGCGAATGCAGTTATCCTTCCGTATGTAATGGAATATAACGCTGAATACACGGGAGAAAAGTTCAAATACATAGCAGAGGCTATGGGCGTTGACACAACAGGTATGTCTCAGTCGGAGTACAGAAAGGCTGCCATAGACGCTGTAAAGCAGCTTTCCAAGGACGTTGGAATTCCTGAAAAGCTTCATGAAATAGGCGTTAAGGAAGAGGATCTTCAAGCTCTTGCGGAGTCTGCATTTGCAGATGTATGCACCGGCGGAAATCCACGCCCCTGCACGGTTGAATCAATTCTTGAGATTTATAAGACCGCATTCTGATATATTTAGTAAATAATTGCGGAGAGCCGTTGGCTCTCCGTTTTTTATTATATCCTATTTAAACGACGATCGTAATGAGAATTGATTTATTAAAAATAATATGATATAATGTTGACGGACATACAAGTAAAAAACAAAGCATTTCCCATTGTTAAATCTAACGAAAAGAGGTCGCAAAATGTATAAAATATTGATCGCCGAGGATGACAGCGCACTTGCAGCCGCTATGAAAAAGCATATAGAGGCATGGAACTACGAAGTATACTGTATAAAGAATTTCCGAAATATCATTGAGGAGTTTACCGATTTTCAGCCGCATCTTGTCCTGCTTGATATTATGTTGCCGTTCTATAACGGCTATCATTGGTGCAGTGAGCTAAGAAAAATTTCAAATATTCCGATCGTATTTATCTCGTCGGTATCTGATAATATGAATATTGTTATGGCGATGAATATGGGCGGAGACGACTTTATTGCTAAGCCTGTAGATCCGAATGTAATGATCGCAAAAATACAAGCCATACTCAGACGGTCTTACGATATGCCTGACAAGGCTCCTACTTTGGAGCATAAAGGCGCTGTTCTGAATTTGAATGACACAACTCTCTCCTATAATGAAAACAAGACTGAGCTTACCAAAAACGAATTCCGTATTTTGCAGACTCTGCTTGAAAACAAAGGCAAGGTCGTCAGTCGTGATACGCTGATGACAAAGCTGTGGCAAATGGATTGCTATGTGGAAGAAAATACGCTAACTGTCAACGTTACACGCCTGCGCAGAAAGCTTGAAAGCATAGGTCTTTGCGATTTCATCAAAACCAAGGTAGGCATCGGATATATCATAGAACTGTGAGGTGACATTGCATATATGAAAAAAAGTTTTTTGTTAAAAAAATATTTGCATCAATACCGTTGTATTGCAGCAGTCTTATTACTGTTCGTATTGATTTTCGCAGGCGTTTTATCGCTGTATGATATGCAGGCGGAGGCCGTTGCTTATGCGGCGCTGATCTGCGTCGTTTTAGCAATAATAATACTTGCTGTAAATTTTACTGATTTTTGCAGAAGGCATAAAGAACGTGAATTTGCACTTAACAATATCCTTATCATGACGGACGAGCTTCCGGCAGCAAAAAACCTTGCCGAAGAGGAGCTTTGTGAAATGATCGTCCGATTAAAGGAGATCAATCATTCAAATATGACCAAATATCAAAACGAACGAACCGAAAGCATAGACTACTACACCGCTTGGGTACACCAGATAAAAACTCCTATTTCCGTGATGCAGATGATTTTACAAGGCGAGGACAGCGACGAACACCGTGAGCTTTGCGCGGAGCTTTTCAGAATTGAACAGTATGTCGAAATGGCTTTGTGCTATTTCAGACTGGACAGCAGTTCTTCGGATTTCGTATTTAAACGGCTGGATTTAAATCAGGTAATCAGGTCGGCTATACATAAATTTGCACCCCAGTTTGTGCGTAAGCGCATTAAACTGAAATACGAGCCTACTGCCATTGAAGTTCTTTCAGATGAAAAATGGCTGAGCTTTATCATCGAGCAGATTTTATCAAATGCGGTAAAATATACAGAAAGCGGACAGGTGTCCATTGCCGTTTCGTCTGATAAGATACTTAGTATTTCCGATACGGGTATCGGCATTGCCTCTGAGGACATTCCAAGAATTTTTGAAAAAGGCTTTACAGGATACAACGGAAGGATAAATAAAAAATCTACCGGATTGGGACTGTATCTGTGCAAAAAAGCGGCGGATAAGCTGTCTCATAAGCTGAGCGTGGAGTCCTCTGTCGGCAAGGGCAGTACTTTTAGTATAGATATGCGATCTGACAATATTGAGATCGAATAAAACACATAGGAATCTTACAAAAATGTAACATAAAAAGCCAAAATGTCACACAAATCAATGGCAGATACTCGTCTTTTGCGCTATAATGTAATACAGAAAAAGCTTAGGAGGTTATCAAAATGGCAGTTTTAGAGGTACAGAGCCTTGAAAAAATTTACACAACCCGGTTCGGAGGCAATCAGGTTCAGGCTTTGTCAAACGTATCATTTTCTGTAGAGCAGGGCGAATATGTAGCGATCATGGGAGAATCGGGTTCAGGCAAGACAACATTGCTGAACATTCTTGCAGCTCTTGACAAGCCCACGAGAGGCGATGTGATACTGGAGGGAAAGTGTCTTTCCAAAATCAAGGACAAGGAGATCTCGGCATTTCGACGTGAAAATCTTGGATTTGTATTTCAGGATTTTAATTTGCTTGACACCTTTACCTTGGAGGACAATATTTACCTTCCGCTTGTGCTTGCAGGTATTACTTATAAGGAAATGAAAGCGCGGCTCGAACCGCTGGCGTCTACTCTCGGCATAAAAAGTCTTCTGTCAAAGTATCCCTACGAGGTATCCGGAGGTCAGAAGCAGAGAGCTGCTGCCGCAAGAGCGCTGATAACAGACCCGAAAATTCTGTTGGCAGACGAACCTACCGGCGCATTGGATTCAAAATCCGCAGACGAGCTGCTTGCACTTTTTACCAAAATAAATCGCGGCGGACAAACTATACTTATGGTAACACATTCCACCAAAGCCGCAAGTCATGCAGGCAGAGTACTGTTCATCAAAGACGGCGAAGTGTTCCACCAGATCTACAGAGGAGGCAGCACTAATGAGGAAATGTATCAGAAGATCTCCGACACGCTGACCCTGCTTGCGACAGGCGGTGAGCGTAATGAGTAGTCTTTATCCAAAGCTTGCCGTTTCGGGGATACGCAAAAACGGAAAAATCTATCTGCCGTATATCCTTACCTGTCTGGGTATGATTATGATGTACTATATCGTTTCATATTTGAGCTATTCAAAATCTGTTTACAATATGAGAGGCGGAAGGGATATGCAGATGATATTATCCTGGGGAACCGCTGTCATAGCAGTTTTTACGGTTATTTTTCTGTTTTATACCAATTCGTTTATTATCCGCCGCCGTAAAAAGGAATTCGGTCTTTACAACATTCTTGGTATGGGGAAGAAAAACATTGCCGTAATTCTCATTTGGGAAACGCTTATTACCTTTGCCGTTTCTATGGTCGCAGGTCTGGGGCTGGGAATTTTATTTTCAAAGCTGTCAGAACTTGTCACTGCAAAAATTCTTGGCGACAATGCTGCTTGGGGATTTACAGTTGAACTTCAATCGGTTAAAAATACCGTAATTCTTTTCGGCATCGCTTTTGTGCTCATATTGCTCAATTCGCTGAGACAAATCCACATTTCAAAGCCCATTGAGCTTCTGCACAGTGAAAATGCAGGAGAAAAGCCGCCCAAGGCAAAATGGATACTGGCTGTGATAGGAGTTATTATGCTTGCTGCGGCATACTACATATCCTGCACGATCGAAGAACCTATGGCAGCAATAACGATGTTTTTCGTGGCAGTCGTTATGGTAGTTATTGCAACATATATGCTTTTTACCGCAGGCTCAGTTGCTCTGTGCAAGGCTTTGCAGAAAAACAAAAAATACTACTATAAAACCGCGCATTTCGTTTCGATATCCTCAATGACCTACAGAATGAAGAGAAACGGTGCAAGTCTTGCGTCTATTTGTATACTTTCCACCATGGTGCTCGTAATGATCTCCTCTACTCTGTGCCTTTATGTCGGCAAAGAGGATTCTCTGCGCGTACGTTATCCGAGGGATATAGTTATAGAAACATATTCCGTCGACGAATACTACACCGAAGCAGTTCATGACGCTGCACAAACAGCTCTTGAAAAGAACGACATTTCAGCGCAGGAGCTTCTTTACTATCAGTACCTGCCAATAGGATGTATGATTGACGGCAGCTCTATAAGCTTTGATATTGATAAATATGACAATGTGGATTATAGCAGTCTTTATCAGCTTTTCATTCTTACTATAGATGACTACAACAGACTTATGAATAAAAACGAGACACTAGCGGACGATGAGATCATTATATATACAACCAAATCTGACTATAAATACAAAGAGATTACGATCGAAGGCTTTAATACCATGAAGATAAAAAAACAAGCCAAAGATTTTATTACAAACGGAATTGATACCTCTCAGGTCTTTTCATCTATCTTCATATTTGTTCCCGACATTGAGAAGCTTGAAGAGATAAACGTTTTTCAAGCAAAAAAGTATGGAAATAACGCCTCTTTCTTTGAGGATTATTACAGCTTTGACCTTGATTGCGAGGACGAAAAAGCAGTTCTGATCAAGAATGATATCATAAACGAAGTTGCTGCTCTGCAACAGAACGACAAGGATTTCCCCGCAGTTGTCATCGACTGCGTTGCCGAGGAAAAACAAACCTTTTACTCAATGTTCGGCGGACTTTTCTTCTTAGGAATTCTTCTCAGCATAGTATTTTTATGTGCAGCAGTACTTATAATGTACTATAAGCAGATCACCGAAGGCTACGAAGACGCGGGACGCTTTGATATAATGCAGAAGGTGGGCATGACAAAAAAAGAGATACGCAGCAGCATAAATTCGCAGATACTTACCGTATTCTTTGCTCCGCTTCTTATGGCAGGAATTCATATGGGATTTGCGTTCCCGATCATTTCAAGACTGCTTAAGCTGTTCGGGCTGTTCAATACAACACTGCTAATCGGCGTTACAATAGGAGCTTTTGCAGTTTTTGCAGTTTTCTATGCTTTGGTTTATAAGATCACATCAAAAAGCTATTATCGTATTGTAAGCAAGTAGGACAGCTTCAGAACAGTATAAAGCATTTCAGAGTTAATCTCCCCACATAGACTGAGCCGCCAATTTCGGCGGCTTTTTCTTTTTGAAAATCGCAGCTTGAAAAATGCATATATCATCAGACTAAATACAGCTCATTGCAATGTAATAACTTATAAAAATTATTGACTATATCTAATATTTATGATATACTATGTGTATTAAAAATTTGTCAGTTTTGCTCTCCTTATCTTGAAAAGCAGTAAAGAGAATATGACAGACAAAAATTGATTTTAGATCGGAGTTAAAAATATGGAATTAAAAAGCGTTAGTGAATATGAATGCAAAATCAAACGAGTACTTATCTCTGAGGACGAGATACGCTCCGCTATAAAAAAGGCAGGCAAAATGATAAACTCCTCATATGACGGAACACCGATACTACTTGTGAGTATACTGAAAGGCTCTTTTGTATTTCTCGCTGACTTATGCAGAGAAATACACGTACCGTGTGAAATCGGTTTTATGATAGCTAAAAGCTATTACGAGGGAACGCAATCCTCCGGAATAGTAAAGATAACCATGGATCTGCAGCAGGACATAAGCAAATATCATGTGATAATTGTTGAAGACATTATTGATACCGGCAGAACCCTCAACGATGTGGTAAAGCTCCTTAAATCCAGAGATCCTGTTTCCCTGAAGGTAGTTACCCTGCTGGACAAGCCCGACAGACGCATAGTTGATTTCAAAGCGGATCATTCCTTGTTTACGATTCCCGATTTATTTGTTATAGGCTACGGTCTTGATTGCGGAGAATATTACAGAAATCTTCCCTACATAGCCGAATTTGCAGAATGAGGTGCGGTAAATGCTTGAACGAATATTTAAATTAAAAGATAATAATACAAATGTAAAAACTGAAATTACTGCGGGAATTACTACTTTTATGACAATGGCGTATATTCTTGCGATAAATCCAAGTGTTCTCTCAGACGCAGGAATGGACAGTACAGCAGTTTTGCTTGCCACTTGTCTTGCCTCGTTTATTGGTACGACTTGTATGGCGCTTATGGCTAATCTTCCATTCGCCCTCTCAGCCGGAATGGGTCTTAACGCATTTTTTGCATACACAGTTGTAAAAGGATACGGATATCCATGGCAGGTTGCATTGTTTGCAGTATTTATTGAGGGTATAATCTTTATACTCCTTTCTCTTACCAAAGTAAGAGAAGCCATATTTGACTCAATTCCTCTATCGCTAAAGAAAGCGGTTTCTGTCGGAATAGGACTATACATTGCTTTCATAGGACTGCAGAATGCAGGTCTTGCGGTCGATAATTCATCTACGCTTGTTTCTATCGTAAGCTTTAAGGACAATTTCAGCACTTCCGGTATATGCGCTCTTTTAGCGGTCGTCGGAATTATTTTAACTTCAATACTTTATATAAAAAATATCAAGGGAGCTATTCTTATAGGAATTTTCGGAACATGGATCATAGGTATGCTCTGTCAGCTTGCCGGAATTTATGTTCCTGATGCAGAAGCAGGATTCAGTTCGCTGTTTCCGTCTTTCCATATGACTGATTTCTCTAAGCTGGGCGAAACATTCGGTCAGTGTTTCCGTATCGATATGAGCGATGTCGGAATGTTTAATTTCATTGTTATAATCTTCTCATTCCTTTTTGTCGATCTTTTTGACACACTCGGAACTCTTATAGGAGTTAGCGCAAAAGCGGGAATGCTCAATGAGAACGGAAGACTGCCAAAAATCAAGTCTGCACTAATGGCTGATTCTATCGCTACTACGGCAGGAGCTATACTTGGAACCTCTACAACTACCACGTTTGTAGAGTCCTCCGCAGGCGTAGTGGCAGGCGGAAGAACGGGTCTTACTGCTATGACGTCGGCGCTGCTGTTTCTTGCGTCAATGCTGTTTGCGCCTATTTTCATATCTATTCCCTCATTTGCAACCGCGCCGGCTCTTATTATTGTGGGATTTCTTATGTTCAGTACAATTACCGAAATCAAGTTCACAGGCGAAAATTACACATCGGCGATCCCTGCGTATCTCTGCGTTTTAACAATGCCTTTATTTTACAGCATTTCGGAAGGTATATCTATAGGAGTGATTTCTTACGTTGTTATAAATCTCGTATGTGGAAAAAGAAAAGAAATCAACCCTATCATGTATATACTGTCTGTATTATTTATTTTGAAATATGTTTTCTTGTAATTAATGAAAAATCCTGAAATCACGATTTGTAATGTGATTTCAGGAGGAACGCCTTTTCTTTACAAGCTCTTGTATTTTATATTCAAGCATAACAGATAACTCCTTAAATTTTATATGATCAAATTTTCGTCAAATTAAACAAATTGAACAGAGAATCGTGTATTTTAATTGTTCTCATTTAAATCTATTATACCAGAGTTATTGTAATTCGACAAATTCCTACAAATTGTGGAAATTCACGAATTTTGTTAAATCGAATTGACATTCAGAATATTTGATGTTATATTTAAATAGTGAAAAAGTTTAATAATTGATACTTATTGGCTATAATAGTAAAAAAGTATAAGCTGTATTTTGTGCATACTTATATTGGACAGATCGTTTCAATATAAATAATAATGAACTGTTTTTTATTCATAAAGCACAAAATATACGATAGAATTTATGAAACTAAACTTCTCGAGAATTTAGAATATAATTTGAGGAGTTATTTATTTATGCAAAATATTATTTTTTTAAAAAAAACGTACGCAAAACACCTTTGTGAGAAAGACCTCCGTCCTTCAACGATCCATAAATATCTAAGCGACATTGAAGCTTTCTTTGTTTTTTCAAAAAATAAGGCGTTTAGCAAAGAACTGGTACTTGAATACAAGCGTTGTCTGCTTGAAAGATATAAGCCTTCTTCCGTTAATTCATATCTGATTTCACTGAACGGTTATTTCAAGTGGTGCGGCTATGAAGGATATTGTGTGAAGCTTCTAAAATTACAACGGTCTTTCTTTATAAAAAATGAGCTCTCGTTCGGCGATTATCACAAAATGCTCGATATATGCCGTAATTCGCCTAACGATCAAAAATGGTATCTCATTATGCGATGCCTTGGCATGCTTGGAATAAGAGTGGGCGAATTGCAGTTCATTACCTTTGAGGCAGCTGCCAAAGGTATAGCAGAAATACATTTCAAATCAAAGATAAGATCGATAATCATTCCTGATGAGCTTATAAATCTGCTTACCGAATACTGTGTTAAAGAAGACATACTCTCAGGCTGCATATTTACCGGCAAAAACGGCAGCAAACCAATAGATCCGTCGGTAGTGTGGCGAAATCTTAAGCGTATTGCAGTGAGGGCAGAAATTCTGACAGATTCGGTTTACCCGCACAACTTCCGCCACCTTTTCGCCAGAACATATTTGGAACATTTTAATAATATTGCTGAGCTGGCTGACATTCTTGGACACAGTTCTATTGATACGACAAGGCTCTATACCCTTTCCTCAAAGGAGCAGCAATGCAAAAAAATATGTTCTCTGGGATTATAGCTATACATACTGGCCTGCGATTTTTTGCAGGCCTTTTTTATTACTGCAATGTAATACAACATTATATTGCAGTTGTCAAGCTCTTTTATAAACAAATTTTAAAATAAATGTAAATGTTTCTGTAACATTTCCGTTATTCTTTTCAGACATTGTTTTTTTATGGTATTTTTCGTAGAGTAACCTTGTATTTTTGAGATAAAAAATGCAATGTAATGTTGTATAATATGACCATGGTACCATAAATCACATAATACAAGGAGGAATAACTATGTATAATCCCGCAGACGAAGTATCGTCCATTAATTTTGGAGCAATAATCGGCGGCGCACTTAACGCTGTTGTAAGCGCTCAGAGGGAATCTGCTGAAACAACTGTAGATTTCATCAAAAAGGTAGGATTCAAGCCCGGTAAGATCGACGCAGAAACAGGCGTGGAGGTCGGCGTTGGCGATCCTATCAGCGTATCGTTTTCTTATGACAAGGAGGTCTCACCCTCACAGGTCCAGAGTACAAGAAACATCACCATTAAGGTAACCGACGGAGGCAGCAGTTACACAAAAGATCAGCCTATCGTCATTTCTGTTGACGGAAACGTTATAAACGACGCAAATGTAAAGCTCGGTTCAGGAGGAGCAATAACCGAGGTACTGCTGACAACAATTCCGTCGGGAAGCTTTATCAAGGACGGCGTATCTGTTACTGCTGTACAGGAACAGGAGGACGGTACTACAAATACATCCGCAAAGCTGGAACTCTCTGTGGTAGAAACTGAGACAGCTATACCTGCACTTTACCAGAAGATGCAGATCGAGGTTCCTATCCTGACAATGATGCCGATTCCGTTCATCAAGATAGACAACACGGATATCGAATTCAACGTAAAGATCAATTCTGTTTCAAATTCCAAATCCGGTAATACAACCAACAGCAATGTGAATAGTGAGAGTAAATTCGGTTACAAGGGCTGGGGATTCAGCGCATCAACTAACCTTAAGACCTCTATTTCCAATCAAAAGACAAACTCCTCCGGAGAGGAAGTCAAAAAGGACTATTCGCTTAATATCAAGGTGCATGCCGTTCAGGACGATATGCCTACAGGTATGTCAAGGATTCTTGATATACTTGAGGACAGCATAACTACAAAGGCTATCTCCCAGCCTGCGGAAAAGTCCGAAGAGTAAGCGAGGTGATCTGATATGGTCAGGTTAAGTGAATTTATAGGAGAACTTACGGCGGATATTTCCGAAGCAAGAAGGATCGTTGACACTGATTCAGCGTCTCTTAGCCAGAGCTATCATGCCGATCCGTTTCTTAGCGGTATGCCCGTTCCGCATTACATTATTGAGGAAGCCGAGCTAAAGTTTCCGGTTTCTGTGATGAATGTTATTTCTCAGGACAGCAGCAGGGAGTATTATTCTACGCTTATTATAAGTGCGATAAAGTTAAAGCTGCCAAGAATACTGGGCAATCAGCTTGCGGATATGTATCTTGCCAGAAAGAAGCGGGAATTGAAGGAAAAGCGGCGTATTGAGCGTAACGAACCGGAGATCCCTGCAATAGAAGAAAATGAAGATAATTCTCTTTCAGAAAATCTCATAACAATAAGCGACGAACTAAGGAAGCGGTATTCCGAATCTGCAAGGCGTATAGCCGAAAGCGTAAGCGAGCCTATGAATAAATTCCTGCGTGCCGCTAACTTCGAGGTTATAAAGCTTCTGGATATCAAGGACGAATTTGTAAAGCTTCTTAAGCTGTCTGTAAGAGATGAGCTGTCTTCATATTCTGATGAATTTCTGCCTGTCAACGAGGAGACGCTTGACGAGCTTGCGTCAGAAACAGGAACGATGATGTTCTTTGAGTTCAAACAGATCTCGGAAACTGAAAGAGGCGTTTTCATCGAGGCAAAGACAGGCAAGATGAACGAATATGGAAACAAGGACAACCAGATGTACATAACCCTTAAAATAAAAGAGCAGGATCTTGACCTGATCGTTGAAGATCAGAACGGAGGTAAGCAGAGGTTCTTGTCTCTAAATTAAAAAGGAGCATATGATGATATTTATCCCGATGATTGAAAGAATTGACAGCATAATGAGAGGTATTTCACAGCTTGTCGATAAGCTGACCGAGAACGAGTCGGAACTCGTAAGTAACAGTATTTACCTTATTAAAGAGCTTGAAGAGACAGCAGATAAATACCGCTTGCCGATCGTGCCGCAGCTTTCCGTCATTCGGGGGAAGCTCATATGCGGCGCTGCAAAGCCTGCGGAAACGATCAGCCGTAAAGATATGAAGGCTTTACAGAAAAGATATATACTCTCACAGCTTGACGAACTTAACAAGTGCGTTCAAGGTTATCTGGAGGACAGCCGCAAGATATTCTCAGAATGCGAGCGCCTGGCTTGTCAGGTAACAGTACGGCTTATGGCAAAGGGAGTACTGAAAGAGTATGACGCTGCAAACCTCAGCGGAGACAGACTTATCAAGCTTGCCTCTGATGATGATGAACTTGTGCCTATCGTGATACACATCACAGGACTGATAGGTGCTGTAAACACAAACGTTATATTTGATAAAACAATGTCCCTTGCGGGACTGTAAGGAGGAATAAAAATAAAATACATATTTTTACCGTTTATTAACGGCACATCCGGTCATACATGGAGAGATAATCTTGAAAAAGATTTTATATCTAAAGAGGGCAAAGATCTGACCGATGATATTAATAACATAAGAGGTCGAAAGCAAAGATACATCAGCGAAGATGATTATTACCGTGATCTTCACCCAAAGAAATCAGAACGTCAGGTGCTTTGGCTTAAAAGGCTTATGGAACAAACAGCAACATTATTTAAAAATGAACTTGAAAAACTTCATGCTGATGATCTTGACAGCAGCAAAACTACGGTCATTGCCGCTCTTCCTGAGTTTTATTGGTACGACATCAATGACAATCAAAAGCATAAGAGTGATATAAAAAACTATCACAAGCCTATTTATTCTACCAATCTGATAAACTATCTGCTTAACAATGACAACCCGCTTATTACATTGACAAAAGACTATCCTAACCTCATCATCTTCGCGGGAACAGCGATGTGGAAATATATTGATGATAAGAATAAGGAATGTATTTACAATACTCTTATGATTTTCGGCAATGGAAAATTGATGAAGCTTTGGACAAAACTAAATGTATCCTATATTGACGGGTTTTATAATAAGTTGAACCAGCTTGTTAAAGGTAAGGTCGGACAAGGTATTGTCACAGGTGAACCGAAGGTAGAGTTTAACGGAAAGACCTTTGTATATGATATATGTCTTGACTTTATTGCAGGAACAAACAACGTACCGTTGTCGAGCGATCTTTGCAGGAGCACCGCTGCGGATATTAATGTGCTTATCGCGGCCGGTATGCCTATAAGTCAAAGAAATCTTTCCCTTATCAAAGCGCCTGTCATATTCCGCTGCGACGGAAATAAAGTTTTAATAAAAAATGCAGCAAATACGACAACTGCGACATATGCGCCATATGCAGAGATAAGAAAATGCGATGGAACAATACTTGCAGCACAGCCAAATGGTGTAGTAATTATAAGTCAACTTGAAGTAGATATATAGGAGGTCTATAATGGGAATCGAAAGCAATTTGAAAAAACGTTTAGGAAATTTCAATACGAAGTATTACAATGACGGTATTCGCGGTCAGTGCGTCTGGTATGTAAGAGGAAGAGCCAAGGAAAAAGTCGGAGTTGATACAGGGATCAGAGGCAATGCCAAGCTGTGGTATGATCAGGCTAAGTATAAAGGCCGTCAGCCGGAAAACGACAGTATCGCCTGCTTTAACGGAGGAAATTACGGACATGTTATCTTTGTAGAAAGTGTCGAGAACGGACTAGTTTATTATACCGAATCAAATGCCAAGGGTACAAACAAAAACGGATATATATCCCCAGATGACGGTGTTCTGAAAAAGCTGCCGACTGAAGATTTTACCAAACGCAGCGGTTATCAGGGCTGCATATATCTTACGGAGTATAAATGCGAAAAATCTTGTAAAAATACGGCGAAAACTTTGACAAATCTTCATTACAGATACAAGCCTAACGGTAATATAGCTGGTACGCTTTCAAAAGGAACTGTAGTAGAGTATATTCCGAATACCGAGACTGAACAGGCAGGATACTGCTGGATAAAAGTAAAATACAATGGCAAGGAATACTATGCTGCCAAAAATTATCTTGAAATATAAGGAGTAATGGATATTGACCGAATAATAATATACAAGAAACGCAACAGGAAAAAAGCTATTGAAATCAAAGGAAATATCTTTTCTGACAATAAATACAGTTTTAAAAACGGAGATCTTCAAACCATA
>CAYNPW010000036.1:0-22867 GCA_964399215.1 uncultured Ruminococcus sp.
CCGAGGATTTACACAGTTTTATTATAAGGACGGACTTGCTATGACACTAAAATAATAACAAAAAACCTCCTGAGAACTCACACTCTCAGGAGGTTGTGCTATACAATTCAATTCTTGATCACTTTCAGCTCAGCAACAGCGCCGTAATGCAAAATATCAAATTCGGAGGGAGCGATCTCGGAAAGAAGTTTCATATGTTCCTTTTCCCACGCATTTATCTCTTCCTCCGACAGCGACGCGCCTACGCCCCGGCAGGCTTTCATTCTGCCGTTCCAGCTTTCACGGGTGAAATGTACATTCAATGGATACTCCTCGTGATAAACCAACTCGAACTTCTCTTTATAACACTCTGGAATAAATATAGGATGAACAGTTTCTCCAGCCCCGCTCCATTCGGGATTGTATTTCAAAACAAGCTTTTCACTTGCCTGCGCGATCTTATCCTCAAAAGGCAGCCACGCCATATAAAGCAATAGTAAACTTCCCTCAGGTTTAAGCATACGAAAAAGCACAGGCATGACTTTTTCGTGATCGAAATACCAAAAGCACTGGCATGCCGTGATAACGTCAAATGAATTATCGGGAAAATCCAGATTTTCCGCCGATAAAGTGTAATAATCAATATCCATACCCGCTGAAAGAAGCTTCGCCTGTTTGATCTGATTTTCCGAAATGTCAGTACCTATCCATTTTGCTCCGTATTTGTACATGTTCCTCGGCAGTACTCCCGTTCCCGTACCCATATCAAGAACTCTCTGCCCATTTATACACAGTCCCCGGTCTGTAATTTTGCTGTAAAATTCCTGAGGATAAATATCGCGGAATTTCGCATAATCCGCCGAAGTCCTGCCCCAGTCAAAGGCTTTTCCTCCGTCTATATGCTTATTGGTAATATCCATACTGACACCTCGTCAAAAATTTTATTTTATCATATCCAGAAACTGCTCCTCAGTAATAACGGGAATTCCCAGCTCCTGCGCCTTTGTCAGCTTACTTCCTGCCTCCTCGCCTGCAAGAACATAGGTAGTTTTCTTGGACACAGAACCGCTTGCTTTCCCGCCGAATTTCTCTACAAGTTCTTTTGCTTCGCTGCGCTTCATAGTGGGCAGAGTACCAGTCAGCACAAAGGTCATACCTTCAAAACGACTGTCTGTCTGAACCTTTTCATACTTGGTATTTATCCCGCAAGCCTCAAGCCGATTAATAAGCGCGATCAAATGCTCCTCTCTGAATGCCTGATGAACGCTCTGCGCCATGACCTCGCCGAAGCCGTCGATCTCCGCAATTTCTTCTGCAGACGCCGCCATTATTCTGTCCAGATCGCCAAACTTATCACACAAAAGCTTTGCCGAAGCCTGACCGATATTCCTGATACCCAGACCGAAGATCAGTCTGTCTAACGTATTGGACTTTGAATTTTCAATAGCCGTCAGAAGATTGCTTACAGACTTTTCCTTGAAATTTTCCAGAGCAAGCAGACTGTCCGCAGACAAGGTATAAAGATCAGCCACTGACTTGATAAGGTTGTTGTCCAGCAGAGTTTTAACTATCTGCGGACCAAGACCGTCAATATTCATTGCACCCTTTGATGCAAAATGCACGATGCTTCTGAAAATCTGCGCAGGACATTCCACATTCGGACATCTGACAGCCGCCTCATCATCGGACTTCACAAGCTTAGCTCCGCACACAGGGCAGACCTCGGGCAGCGAGAATGTTCCCTCGCTGTACTTTTCCGCCACTCCCAGCACCTCGGGGATAATATCCCCTGCTTTACGGACTTTGATAACGTCCCCCACAGAGATATTTTTTTCACTGATAAAATCCTGATTATGCAGAGTTGCGCGGGATACGCTTGTGCCCGCAAGAAATACAGGCTCAAAAATTGCCACAGGAGTTACCGCTCCTGTTCTGCCCACATTCAGCTCAATATCCAATAGCTTTGATGTTTTTTCCTCCGGAGGGAATTTATATGCAACTGCCCATTTAGGCACTTTTGCAGTTGCTCCGAGAATATCACGCTGCGCAAAGCTGTCAACCTTGACTACCACTCCGTCAATATCGTAGGGTAAATCAAAACGGATTTTTCCTATCTCGTTAATTCGATCAATAATTTCATCCGCAGTTTCAACTAATTTATAATCGGGTATAGTTTTGAATCCAAGTTCCCGCAGATAATCAAGAGACTGCTTGTGAGAAGTAAGCTCCTTTCCCATTATCTGCTGTACGTTAAAAACAAAAATATCAAGCTTTCTCTTAGCAGCTATTTTGGGATTTTTCTGTCTTAGAGATCCTGCTGCCGCATTTCTGGGATTTTTAAATGGCTGTTCATCATTATCCTCCTGCTCTTTGACAAGCTTCAGAAAAACGTTTCTGGGCATATACGTTTCTCCCCTGACCTCTATCAAAGGCAATTTTTCCGAAATACTAAGCGGAACGGAATTCACAGTTTTCAAATTTTCAGTAACATTCTCTCCGACAAATCCGTCCCCTCTCGTTGATCCAACGGTCAGTTCTCCTTCTCTGTATTCAAGCGACACCGAAAGTCCGTCTATTTTAGGCTCAACAACAAATTTCGGATCATCAACTGACTGTTTCACCGTATCCACAAAGCTTCTTACCTGCTCAAAGGAAAAAACGTCCTGCAATGAACCCATTTGTACCGTATGTGTGACCTTTTCAAACGTAGAGACTGCCTCTCCGCCAACACGCTGTGTAGGCGAATTTTTCCTTACGAACTGAGGAAACTGCTCCTCAAGACTTTTAAGTTCCTGCTGCAGCATATCGTAATCATAGTCGGAAATCTCGTTTCTGTCTTCAACGTAATAAAGATGAGCGTGGTAATTAAGCGTTTCTACCAACTCATCAATGCGCTTTTCAGCAAAAATTTCATCTATCATGGTAAATCTGCCTTTCTCAAAATTATAGAAATATTATACCATACTTTCCCTGAAAATACAAGCTAAAAACTGAATTTCCGAAAGGCTGTGGCTTTGTGCAGTACCCTTTTGCCTATAAATGATCCGCTCCTACTGAATTTTACTCTGTAGTCAGATAGGTTTTAGGTACTTCGCCTACAATGATCGCCTCGCTCACCAAGAATTCCTGAGTAACCGATATTTCCTTTGTTTCAAAAGGCATAACTGCCTTAATATCAGCGGTAATTATAATATAGAGACTGAATTTTGTCTGATTTATCCCTGCGCTCTCAAATTCACTTCGGATTTCGCTTTTCACATTGCCTATACTATGCACCTTCATATTAACGTCAAAACCCCTGCCGGACAGATATGTAACCCCTGTCAGCGTACCCACTGGTATGACGATCCGCTCGTTTCCAAGCTTGCTGAGACTTTTACTGACCTCTGCCACAAGTTCGGTTCTAACACGATTTACATCTGTTGAATTGACTTCAGCAGACAGTATATTTCCGTTGTCGTCTCGCGTAACTGTGAAAAACTGACGATCTTCCAACGAAGCAAGCTGTTTTTCTGCCGCATTTGTTATTACATTGGTAGCTGTTTCACTTCCTTTATATTCGCAGATTTCCCCCATATGCTTTCTTAGCTGTTGAGATATATCAACAAATAAAAATATAACTATCACCGTAAACGCAATCATAATATAGGACAGCTTGCATTTTACCGACCCTCTGTACGCACTCAAAAAATCACCCCCTTGTATAATACACAAAAAAGGTGAAATAAGTGAAAAAGCGGGCGATCCAAAGATCGTCCGCATAAATTTCGTAAAATTACTTAGCCTTGACAGCCTCTCTTGCCTTTGCGGCAATGTTGTCAGCACACAGTCCAAATTCCTTAAGCAGATCCACCGCAGGACCCGAGTGACCGAACTCATCGTTAACTCCGATCTTGACCAGTTTGCAGGGAGCATTCTCAGAAAGAACGTCAGCAACGGCAGAACCAAGACCGCCGATAACACTATGCTCCTCAACTGTGAGAACCAAGCCTGTTTCCTTGGCGTTCTTAACGATAATGTCAGCGTCGATAGGCTTGATAGTGTGGATATTTACCACTCCTGCGTCAATACCCTCCTCAGCAAGGACCTTAGCCGCCTCGATAGCCTCTGATACCATAAGTCCCGTAGCAATGATAGTAATATCCTTGCCATCCTTTATCTGAATACCCTTTCCAAGCTCAAACTTGTAGGTATCAGGGTCGTTAAATACAGGAGCGGCAAGTCTGCCAAATCTCATATAAACAGGACCATCGTGAAGAATAGCTGCCTCAACAGCCGCCCTTGCTTCAACATCATCCGCAGGATTGATTATCGTCATTCCGGGAATAGTTCTCATCAGAGCAATATCTTCGTTGCACTGATGTGTAGCTCCGTCCTCGCCCACTGAAATACCTGCATGGGTAGCTCCGATCTTTACATTCAGATGAGGATATCCGATTGAATTTCTTACCTGCTCAAAAGCTCTTCCTGCCGCAAACATAGCGAATGTAGAAGCAAAAGGAATTTTGCCCGTAGCGGCAAGTCCCGCAGCAACACCCATCATATTTGACTCCGCAATACCGCAGTCAAAAAATCTTTCGGGAAACTTTTTCTTGAAAATACCTGTCTTGGTCGCAGCGGCAAGGTCTGCGTCAAGCACATATAAATTTTCATATTTATCGCCCAGCTCTGCAAGCGCCTTGCCGTAGCTTTCTCTTGTAGCAATCTTTTTAACGTCAGCCATTTCTCAGCCCTCCAATTCCTTAAGCTTTGCTGTGAGTTCTTCAACTGCCTGTGCATACTGCTCAGCGTTAGGAGCTGTTCCATGCCATGAAACATTATTCTCCATAAAGGAAACGCCCTTGCCCTTTACGCTCTTCATTACGATAGCAACAGGCTGTCCGGCAACGGTCTCCGCCTCGTCAAAGGCTTTTTCGAGAGAGTCGAAATCATGTGCGTCTGCCTCGATAACATGCCAGCCGAAAGCCTTGAACTTGTCAACAATGGGATACGGAGACATAACGTCCTCTATTTTACCGTCGATCTGTAGTCCGTTGTTGTCCACAACCGCAACAAGATTGTCAAGCTTGTAATGAGCCGCAAACATAGCGGCCTCCCATACCTGACCCTCTTCTATTTCGCCGTCACCTAAGACTGTATAAACCTTGTAGGTATCGTTTGAAACCTTGCCCGAAAGAGCCATACCGCAGGCTACTGAAATACCTTGTCCTAAAGAGCCGGAGGACATATCAACTCCCGGAATATGAATACATGGGTGACCCTGAAGTAGCGCTCCGATATGACGAAGGCTTTTCAGCTCATCCTTAGGGAAAAAGCCTTTCTCAGCCAGAGTAGAATACAGTGCGGGAGCAGTATGTCCCTTAGAAAGAACCAATCTGTCTCTCTGAGCCTCGTCAGGCTTATCAGGATAAACATTCAGCTTTGCAAAATAAAGATAGGTCATCAGATCGGCTATTGAAAGCGAGCCGCCCGGATGTCCCGATTTCGCATTGAAAACACCCTCGATAATACCGAGACGTATCTTGCAGGCTGTGATTTCAAGCTGTTTTTTAAGTGTAGCGTCCATACAAAAACCTCCAAAAATATATTTATATTAATTGCTTAAACGACTGTAAATATAATCAATAGCCGCCGCAACTGCGTCCTCCTCACATGAAACGTCCAGAACGACATCACAAGCAGCCTTTATCTCGTCAACCGCATTGGAAGGACATATGCCAATGTCAGCAGAATTTATCATTTCCAGATCATTGTTATAATCGCCCATTGCAACAATGGTATAATCCTCCATACCGCAGATATTGCGCATTTTTTCAAGGGCAGAACCCTTTGTTATGTTCTGCGGAAGTATCTCATAATACTCCCGGCTGGAGCGTACAAAATCAACGCCCGTCCAGCCTCTGTCCTCCACATAGGACATAAGTCTTTCCATTTTATCAGGCTCTATTGCAAACAGTACCTTGTACCAGTTATCAGGAATTTCATCAATACCGCAGATAACAGGCTTAACCTTGCAGATAACATTGTGCTGCGCTTCCATTTCAGTCATCTGCGGAACATAAACCTCGTCAAGAGTAAGCACCTCACAGCCCACATCGGGATTTGCCGCAAGTATATCCTTTACAATATTCCTTGAAAACGCAGGCAGAAAAACATCATATATCTGTCTGCGGTTATTTAAATCGTAAACCATTCCTCCATTGCACATTATTATCGGACAGTTTACTGAAATTTTATCAAAATACTGCTGAGCAGCCTGAACGGCTCTGCCCGTCGCTATAGAAAATTTTCCGCCTTTGGACTGAAAATCCGCCACAGCTTTAAGGCTCTTCTCCCCGGGAATTTTGCTTGCGGGAAGAAACGTACCGTCCATATCTGTTATAAGCAGTACCTTGCTTATATCTTCAAACATATCGCTTATCCTTTCATCAGCTTATTAAACACAGACGTGAAGTATTCGGGAAGCTCACTGTCAAACTCCATATACGCCTTTGTCTCCGGGTGAATAAAGCCGATCTTCTTTGCGTGCAGACATTGACCCTCAAGCCCCTTATAAGCCTTGCCGTAAACGTCGTCTCCCAGCACAGGGTGACCTATGTAAGCAGAATGCACCCTTATCTGATGAGTTCTTCCCGTTTCCAGACGAAATTTCACCAGAGAATACTGACCAAATTCCTCCAGAACCTCGTAATGAGTTACCGCATTTTTAGAATTGTGTTCAGTCACGCACATCTTTTTTCTATCGTACTTGCTCCTGCCTATGGGAGCGTCAATTTTTCCGCATTTCTTATTAAGCCTGCCTGTAAGTATCGCCTGATACTCTCTTGTAAAGCTGTGATCCTTTATCTGTCCGGCAAGAAAATTATGAGCAGTATCAGTTTTTGCAACCATAAGAAGTCCGCTTGTGTTCTTATCAATTCTGTGGACAATTCCGGGACGTATGACTCCGTTTATAGAGGACAGTCTGCCCTTGCAATGATAAAGCAGGGCATTAACCAGCGTACCGTCGGGATTTCCGGCCGCAGGATGTACGACCATACCCTTAGGCTTGTTTACCACAAGCAGACTGTTATCCTCATAAATTATATTCACAAAAATATTCTGAGGGACAACGTCCAACGTCTCAGGCTCCGGAATTTCAACTGAAATCGTATCGCCAGATCCCAGCTTGTAGTTTTTGCTGATACGTTTTCCGCAGACAGTAACCACTCCTTCGTCAATAAGCCTCTGTATTCCTGAACGGGTAACGCCAAGCTCATGCTCCGACAGATATTTATCTATTCTCACTCCTGCATTTTCAGCAGAAATGTTAAATACAAAATTATTCATTTTCAATCTTGGACTCCGATCGCATTTCCTGCTTCTCCTTAACGACATCGGTAATAAAAATAGATATGCAGAACAATATTGCGCCGATTACCACACAAATGTCCGCAAAATTAAAAATCGGGAAATTAACAGGCTCAAACTTAATGTAGTCGATTACCTCGCTCATTCTGATTCTATCTATAAGATTTCCCACTCCTCCTGCAATCAGCATAGCTAAAGAAACCTGTTCAAGTTTAGAACCGTTTCTGATTTTATACATATAAATCAGACCTATAATGCAAACAGCGATTGGCAGCGCTATAAGAAACCAAGTCTTACCCTCCATAATGCTCCATGCCGCGCCTGAATTCCTGATGTGGGTCAAACTGAATATTTTTAAGTCCCCGAATTTTATGACCTCAATCACATTTCCCAATTCAATGCCTCTGTCGACTGCCAATTTTATCAACTGATCTATAACAGTCAGAATAACTATGAGAATCAATGAAAAAACAAACATCGTGCCCCTATTCTCCGCAGAGCGTTAATATTTAACGAAACAAAATTCTGCGGCTTTCGTTCCGCCGTACACCATTATAGGCTCTGCGGTTACAGAGCCTATATACTATAATGCTAATTAATCAGTTATTTTTTCCAAATTTCAGATCGCTGAAAGAGGTCTTTGGAATAACAGGATCGAAAGAACCTGTGTTAAGGACCTTATCCATTTCGGACTGCTCGCTGACTGCTGGTTCTTCGGACTCTGTCTCAACAGCTTCCTCTTCCTCATAAGCCTCCTCGGTTTCTACGGATTCAGCAGCCTCTTCATAAGCTGCCTCATCATCTTCATAATACTCCTCTTCTTCCTCGTATCCCGCCTCAATGGCGTCAAGCTCCTCATCAGAAAGTGTGGGAAGCTGCATTATAAGCTTTATCTGCTCATTATAAAGACCTGTAAGATTAGCCTTGAAGTATGTAACCTCGGCTCTGAGATTGTCATAAGCCGCCTTTTCCTCATCATAAGCCTCTCTGAGAGCGCTGAGCTTTCTCTCTGTGATCTCTGTGTTTTCCTTAATAAGCTGAGCGCATCTTTCCTTATGATCTCTTACGATCTTCTCACACTCGGCAGCGCTCTGCTCCGCAAGCTTCATCTGCTCGCTCTTCGCGCTTTCGATCATATCCTTAGCCTTCGTCTTTGCCTCGGCAACGATCTTATTGGCCTCCTTCTGTGCTGAAAGAAGAACCGTTTTCAGGGCGTCCTCGTCCTCACGGTACTCGTTGATCTTCTCAACAAGTCTCATAATTTTATCTTCGCTCTCCTGATTAGCCGCCATTAACTCGGCATAATCGTTTGCTACCTCTGAAAGAAATGAGTCGACCGCCGACTGACTGTAACCGTTTTTTTCTGTCTCAAATGTCTTGCTCTTAATGCTGCTTGGTTTCATCATGATAAAAACCCTCCTAAATATATTTACAAACAGTTATGTGTAACCTGTCTTTTTTAGATGTTCCGTCAATGGATCTAAGCAGAAATTTTCCGTATCCTCTTACTGAAAACTTATCTCCTGTCTCCATTAGTTTTTTGGGACTGTCAGTTTTCAGATGATTTATCTCCGCTGCGCCGCCCTTAATAAGCGTGCTCGCCTTTTCCCTTGAAATTCTAAGAGCCAGTGAAATTACACTGTCGGCTCTCAGCGACGCAACAGTCCCGGAGATCTCTCTGAACTCCGTTTTAGGTACGGAGCCTGCATCAAATCCCGTTTCACTCTTAACGCCTACTTTGCCTATCTTATGCATAGACGACAAAACATCCGGAGCGACGGTATTCTTAAGAAAAACAGCCGTACTGCCCTCGCCCACAAGTATATCGCCCACACATTCCCTTTTTATCTGTAAAGCCATAAGGGCTCCAAGAAAATCCCTGTGGGACAGCCTGTCCTCTTTACGGTAGACAAATGTTACGGGAACAATAGGAAATTTCTCCTTAACATCCTCGCTATAAGGCGGATAAACGCACAACATCTTTCTCTCGGCATCTTCATAGCCGCCCCAAAGCATGTAATTTTCATATTTCACCGACTTCAGTACTTGCTCGCACAGATCGCATTGCCGCTCGTCCATAAAGAACGAACAGCGTGTAATGTATTTTTCCTCAGCAGACTCTGCCCAGTCAAGCACACGGCTGAGCATAGTTCTGTCCTCGTCAGTAATGTTATTCAGAAACGAAAAGCTCCTGCGGTTCATAACTTAGAAGCTGTAACCGTTATTCTCCAGCTCGCTCATAAGATCCGTGCCGTCAAATTCTACATTTCGCGACATAATAGCAAACGTTTTCTGAGCCATCATTTTGATCTGAGCCTTATTTGCATAAGCAACGCCCGAAAGGAAATCAAGAATTCTCTTAGCGTCGTCGCTCTTGACCATTTCAAGATTGAGAATAACAGTTTTTAAAGCGTTTATATCGTCGCCGATATCCTTGACCTCTGAAAAATCAGCAGGTCGTGCAAGAACTATCTGCAATGTTGTTGTCTTTTCTACGTTCATTTGACGTTCACTCTCCTGATAATCATTGTTGTAAGCCGAAGTATCACTGTAACCTCCGCCGCTGTAATTGCTGCTGTAACTGATATTATCACTTTGCGTACGGGAATCTCTGCTGTCATATTCGGAATCATAATTCGGTCTGAACTCTACCTGATCCGAATCGTCCTCGCCTACGAACAGGTTTTTAAAACCTTTTAGTATGCCCATTTCTTAACCCTCCATTTAATTTCTTGCACCAAACAGCCCTGTACCTATTCTCACCAAGTTAGAGCCATGCTTTATAGCAAGCTCATAGTCTCCCGACATACCCATTGAAAGAATATCCATAGACACATTCGGTATGGATTTTTCCTTTACACGAAGAAAAATCCCGTTCATCTTATCAAAAACGTTCTCACCCGAACCAACCGGAGGTATAGCCATAAGACCCTTTACCGCCACATTGTCAAGCTGAGAAATTTCCCATATAAGCTCCTCCAGACCGTCGGCGGAAACACCGCTTTTACTTTCCTCGCCGCCGATGTTGATCTCCACCAGGACATTCATCACTTTGCTGTTTTTAGCAGCAAGTCTGTTGATCTCCTTGGCGAGCTTCAGACTGTCAACCGACTGAATGAGCGTAACGTCGTTAATGATATACTTGACCTTGTTGGTTTGCAGACGCCCGATAAACTGGACCTCTGCCGTTTTGTCGTACAAGTCCTTTTTGGAGAGATACTCCTGTACCCTGTTTTCTCCGAGCAGAGTAATACCCTGCGAAACCGCAAAATTCACCTTTTCGGCGGGTACTGTCTTTGTTACAGCCATAATTTTTATTTCTTCGCCGTTTTTTCTGTATTTTACCCCGGCGTTCTCTACATTATAACATATTTCCCTGAGATTTTCAAGGACGTCGCTGAAATTATCCTGATTCGGCTGATTCTGAGCCGCTTGATTTGCTGCTGTCTGACACATCTTTATTTGATACCACCTCTAGCAGAATTTGATCATAAAGGAGCAGACAGTCCTCATCAGATGTATTTTCCGAAAGTACATAATCACTGCCCTCATATATTACGTTTATCTTTTTAAAAGAAATATCCTTGCCCAAGATCACATAAACGCCCTTCTGCTCCCCTTGGAACCTGATAGCGCTTCTTGGAACTCTTATCCCCTGATACTCGTCAAAAATAAGCTTTGCGGATAATACTCTTGATTCCACCAGATTTTTATCCAGTCTGTCGCAGTCAAGCACAACCAGCATTTTATCCTCGTCATCACCAAATATCTTTATGCTTTCAACGGTAACGTCATAAACGTTTTTCGAGGTATTGAGCATAAGAGAAAGATTTCCTCCCTCCGAAATGCGGGAGTCATAATCCACAATTCCCGCGATCTTGCAGGAATAGCTGTCAAACATCTTTCCAATGGCGTTTTCAGGCGGCTCTGCGTTTCCCTCAAGAACTTCCTCTATATCCTTATCGGTAAGGCTGTCCGTTTTATCAGCGGAAAGCATGCTTTCATATCCGTCAGCATAAGAAACAAAGTACCCGGTCTCATCAGCCTTAATAACATCGTCAGGAGAAGCCGCAATTTCCTCTAACCGTTTTTTCTCGGCTTTCAGCTCGCTTATTTTGCTGTCGTAGCTTGTTTCAATATTTGTAACTATATTATAAATATTCATCAGCAGAGTAAGCTCTGACTTGATATCCTCAAGTTCCGAATAATCCTTCTCATAAACGCTGTTCAAAAGTTCGTCATACTTGCTGTCGATACGTGACTTCAGAGACTCGGACTCAACATAATTTGTGGTACCGGGATTCTGCGCTCTTTCAAGCTCCTGGATTTTTTCGTCAATAACAGCAACCTTATCTTTCGCAGCGATAGCCTCCTCTGACGAATAGACCTCGGCGATAGTACTGTTTACAGATATCTTGCTGCCGTCCTCATACTCGTAATCAAGAATACCGCCTCCATTATAGGTAACAACCTTTTCATTGCGTATTATAACGCCCTGAAAGGCAATGTCCTCGTTGACGGTAGCCAGAACGGCCTCCTCCGTATCATGTTTATCATGAACAAAATAATAGATCTGTGAACAGATAGTAGTGATCAACAGCACAGAAACCAAAGCCGCAAGTATTTTTACGGTCAATGAGTTCATAAAAATCTTCCTTTATATTAATTAGTCCAAGCTGTTGTTTGCCGCGTCAAGCACGTTAATTGGACGCGCAGGAGCAATAGTTGAAATAGCGTGCTTGTAAACTACATTCTGCTTGCCCTCACAGTCAAGAATAACAATATAGCTGTCAAAACCCTTTACAATGCCCTTGAACTGGTAACCGTTCATAAGAAACATAGTTACAACTATCTTATCTTTTCTTGCCTGATTTAAAAATACGTCCTGAAGATTGAGATTTTTATTCATTAAAATACACTCCTTGTTTTTATACTAAACGTACCATGACGTACGAAATGTTTATCAAATTATATTATAACACATAATTTTCGATTTGGCTACTATATTTTGCACATTTTCACAAATATTTTTCAAATCGTCAAATTTGTCCGTTTCAATCCAGCAAATTCCGTCAACTCGCCTAAACCATGTAAGCTGACGCTTGGCATAATGACGGGTTTCCTGCTTGATTTTACTGATACAGTCCTCAAGACTGCTCTGATTTTCAAAGTAAGGTATAAGCTCCTTAAAACCTATCGCCTGACAGGCAGTTGCAATACCGCCTGTTTCATAGACCGCTCTGCATTCCTCAGCCATACCCTGACTTAACATAATGTCAACACGCTTGTTTATTCTGTCATAGAGGTACTGCCTGTCGCTTGCAGTAAGTCCGATAATGCATGTATCATACGGAGATCTCTCACGTCTGCTGTTGACCTTATGCTGAGAAAGCGGGATCCCTGTAATTTCAAAGACCTCAATGCCTCTGATAACTCTTGGAAGATTATTTTCGTGAACCTTATGCGCTGTCTCCGGATCGATCTCTCTAAGCTTCAGCCACAAAGCATGATTACCCTCCGATTTAGCCTGACGCTCCAGCCGCGCACGTATTTCAGGATCATTTCCCGTATCGTCAAATATAATATTATCCACAAGAGAGCTTATATAAAGTCCCGTACCCCCGCATATTATGGGCAGCTTGCCCCGCGAGTAAACATCTCTTATTACCCTACCAGCCATAGCCACATAATCTGCAACCGAAAAAGGCACATCAGGCTCTAAAAAATCTATGAGATGATGTGGTACTCCCTGCTTTTCTTCCTCGGTAGGCTTTGCAGTTGCGATATTCAGTCCTTTATAGATCTGCATAGAATCAGCGGAAATTATCTCCCCGCCGTACTTTTTGGCAAGCTCCACCGAAAGAGCAGTCTTGCCGGAAGCAGTAGGTCCTGCGACAACAAGCAGCGGTATTCGATTATCCGTTGTCATCACATCACCCCTCAAAAAACTAAAGTACCCGTTTGAACTGCTTTTCTATATCCTTTTTTGACAGCGTAATAAGCACAGGTCTGCCGTGCGGACAATATCTTATATGCTCATTGCCGTAAACTGCATTGAGCAGCGCCTGTAGCTCCAATGTACTGGTGTCGTCGTTAGCCTTGATAGCCGCTTTGCAGGCAATAGAATGATACAGATCGTCAAAAATCTCAAGTTGGGGATTCATCTTGCTGTCAATAAAATTTTTGGCAAGCTCCGTCACAATATCGGTAGGGTTATCCTCTCCCAGAATTATGGGAACTCCCTTGACCGCAACTGTAGGCGCAACATCAGGTTCTATCTCAAAACCAAGCTTTCGCACCGTTTCAAGATTTGCGGATAAAGCATCAAACTCGTCATAGGAAAGCAGAACCATAACAGGCTCCAAAAACATCTGAGTATCAAGCTGTTCTGCGTCATGCTTGATTTTTTCAAATATATAACGCTCGTGAGCCGCGTGCTTGTCCATAAGAAGCATTTCGTCCCCAGCCTGAGCTACAACGTAGGTCTTAAAAAGCTCTCCTATAACCACAGGCTTAGGCTTTTCCTGTTCTTTTACAGTCTCAACGACCACGGATCTCTTTTCAAAGCTCTTTTGATTTATAAACTGAAAATCACCCTTTGACTGCTCCTCAGGCTCTTGTGGCAAAGGGATCTCACTCATCATACGGTTGATCTCCTCGACTGTCACCTTTTCGGGAGCTTTGGGTTTTGATACAGGCTTTTCCTCGGCAGGATTTTCAAGACTTGCCAGAAAAGCGTCCGCGCCCGCCTGCTTTTCATTTTCGGAAACAGGCACAACTGCTACCTTAGAGACCGCAGGCTCAAATTTTCTGACCTCCGGCGGCTCGTCAGGCACAGGGATATCCTCCGCAGAAAATCCTTCCGCCGCAGGAGTGTTATGCGGTACTTCCTCAGAAACGGGAGCATTATCCTCCACCGCAAACTGCATCTGCACGCTGTTGTCCTCCTGAGGCAGACTGTAAAGCTCCCTGTCAGTAAAATTGCGCTTAGGCTTTTCAAGAGACATTTCATTCGGTCTGTCGTTTTTCAGCAGCGCATTTTTCACCGCAAAGTACACAGCCTCGTGCATAAGCTTTTCGTCGGAGAACCTCACCTCTATTTTAGTAGGATGAACATTTACGTCGATAGTATTTGGCGGTATCTCAATGTACAGCACGCAAGCGGGGAACTTCCCTACCATAATGCTGTTGCGGTAAGCCTCCTCCAGAGCCGCCGCACAAGCCTTTGACTTGACATATCTTCTGTTTACAAAAAAATTCTGAAATTTTCGGTTGGGCTTTGAACTCAGCGGTCTGACCGCAAATCCTGTAACGTGAATATCCTGCCACATATAATCTACCTCGAGCAGAGAATTTGCAAACTCCCTGCCGTACACCGAATACACCGCAGAATAGGTCTTTCCGTCACCCGCTGTGAGAATTTCGACCTTATTGTCGCGAATAAATTTAAATGAAATTTCAGGGTGAGACAAGGTAAGCTTTGTGACCAGATCGGCTACCTGATTTCCCTCAGAGGAATCCTTTTTCAGAAATTTAAGCCTAGCGGGAACGTTATAGAAAATATCCCGAACCACAAAGGTAGTGCCGTCGGGACAGCCGCTCTGCTCACAGCATTTTTCCTGCGCGCCCTCTATAACATAGTGAGTACCGTAATCGTCCTGCAAACGCTTGGTGAGGACGTCCACCTTTGCAACGGCGCATATGGACGCAAGAGCCTCTCCTCTGAAACCGAGGGTCATGATGCTGTCCAGATCGCGCTTGGTAGCTATCTTGCTTGTGGCGTGACGAAGAAAGGCAACAGGCAGATCGTCGGGTGCAATTCCCTTGCCGTTGTCAGTCACTCGGATATATGTACGTCCGCCGTTTTTTATCTCAACAGTGATAATATTTGCGCCTGCGTCAATGGCGTTTTCAAGAAGCTCCTTTATTATGGAGGCAGGTCTGTCAATGACCTCGCCCGCCGCTATGAGTTCGGAGACTTCCTTGCTTAAAACTTTGATTTCTGACATTTAATTTTCCTTTTCTATGCTCTTCTGAACGTTTAAAGCTTAATAATATATGAATTTTATCAGTATTTTTAACTTTTTCTTGCTCTAATTAGACAGCCTATCATAAAAATATTTTTCATGTTAAACTACACATACCTCAGCAGATCCCTGACAAACTCCCTGAGCTCCGTATCGTTCATCTCGTCGATATTGGTCTTTCTCAGCTTGTCGGTAACGATACTGTCGCTGATAACGTCAAAGGACACCTGACTTTCGTCGCTTTTTTCAAGAGCCTGCTTTGCTCTTGCGTTTTCTTCCTCAAACTGCGCGAGCAAGGATTTCGCCCTTGTAATTATCTTGCTCGGAAGTCCCGCAAGCTTGGCGACCTCGATACCGTAGCTTTCGTCAACTCCGCCCCTTACTATTTTACGCAGGAACTTTATGCTGTCCCCCTGACGTTTTACCGCAACGGAATAGTTTACAACTCCGTCAAGCTCGTTTTCAAGGCATATAAGCTCGTGATAGTGGGTAGCGAACAGGGTCTTGCAGCCCAAAGATTTTGAAGTGGAAATATACTCCGACACCGCTCTTGCTATGGAAATTCCGTCGAATGTTGATGTACCTCTGCCTACCTCGTCGAGAATTACAAGGCTGTTTTTGGTTGCGTGCTTTACTATGTCCGCGACCTCGCTCATTTCAACCATAAAGGTGGACTGTCCCGCAGTCAAATCGTCGGAGGCTCCTATTCTGGTGAATATCTGATCCACCACGGAAATTTTCGCATAATCCGCAGGAACAAAACAGCCTATCTGCGCCATTAAGGTTATCAGCGCGACCTGCCGCATATATGTGGATTTACCCGACATATTCGGTCCTGTGATAACAGACATTCTGTTGCTTGTCAGATCGAGATATGTGTCGTTTGGAACGAAAACCTCGTCCTTCTGCATTAGCTCAACAACAGGGTGTCTGCCGTTTTTAATATCTATAATGCCGTCAATGGCAATCTCAGGCTTTGTGTAATTGTACTTTACCGCCGCTGTCGCAAAGGAACACAGCACGTCGATCTCCGCAACAGCCGTAGCAGTCTCCTGCACAAGTCTGAGCTGTGTGGCAACAAAATCACGCACCTCTGAAAAAATCTCCTGCTCCAGTGAAATAATCTTATCGCTGGCTCCGAGAATGGTGTTCTCCGCAACCTTTAACTCATCGGTAATAAATCTCTCGCAGTTGGCAAGAGTCTGCTTTCTTATATAATGATCGGGAACCAAGTCGTAATAGGACTTTGTTACCTCAATATAATATCCGAAAACTCGGTTGTATCCTATTTTCAGGTTCTTGATACCTGTCTTTTCCTTTTCACGGTTTTCTATGTCCTCTATAATACCCTTGCCGCCTGAGATGATATTTCTCAGTCCGTCAAGCTGTTCGTTAAATCCGTCCTTGATAACGCCGCCGTCCTTGACATTTACGGGAGGCTCGTCCACAAGGGCGTTTTCGATAAGATTGGACACAGCGTCCAGCGTTGAAATTTTAGAATTGCACTGACTTAAAAGCTTTGCTGTAAAATCGTTTAAAATATCCTTTATCTCAGGAAGCTTCAAAGCTGTCAGCGACAGCGATTTCAGATCCCTCGGACTTGCCGTTTTGTACATGACCCTTGTCATAAGTCTTTCAAGATCGTAAACACCGCTTAAGATCTCTTTCAGATCGCCCAGCTGAACGGGATTTGCCGTAAGCTGTTCCACCGCGCCCAGCCTGTCGATTATCCTAGCAGGATTTATAAGAGGCTGTTCAAGCCACGCTTTAAGCATACGCTTGCCCATTGAAGTTTTTGTATTGTCAAGGACCCACAGCAAAGAGCCTTTTTTCTCCTTATTGCGGAGCGTTTCAGTCAGCTCCAGATTCCGTCTTGCCGTAAAGCCTATGGTCATAATCGGGTCCGCGTCATGTCTGATAATGTTTGAAAAACGCCCTACCAAGGCTTTCTGAGTGTCATGAATATATGCGAAAAGTCCGCAGACTGCAAAAGCCGCAGTACATTCGGATTTCAGATCCAACGCGTCTAGGCTTGCAGCGGAAAACTGCTGTAAAACCTCGTCTGTATGGATAAGAGGAGAAAAGTCCTTTTCGTCCAAAAGCTGAACGCTCGTTTTCAGCTTTTCACGGACAAACGCCGAAAGCTCCTTATTGGAAAGAAAAGCGTCGTTAATAAGAATTTCCGCAGGGGAAAATCTCGACAGCTCGTTGACTGCCGCATTGGTCATTTCCTTGCCCGAGAACTCAAACAAATGCACTTCGCCTGTAGATATATCGGCAAGACACAATGCGCTTTCCTTCGACTGCATATAAAATGCGCATATGTAATTGTTGGAGGTCTCATCAAGCATACTGCTTTCTATAAGAGTACCCGGAGTTACAACTCTTATGACCTCGCGCGGAACAATTCCCTTGCATTTTGAAGGGTCCATCGTCTGCTCGCAGATCGCTACCATATAGCCCTTGTCGATAAGCCTCTTTAAATATGTATCACAGGCGTGGTAGGGAACGCCGCACATAGGCGCGCGTTCCTCCAGACCGCAGTCCCTGCCGGTAAGAGTAAGTTCAAGCTCTCTGGACGCAGTAACAGCGTCCTCAAAAAACATCTCGTAAAAATCTCCCAGCCTGTAAAACAGAATGTGATTTTTATACTTGTTTTTGACCTCGAAATACTGCTTCATCATCGGAGACAGCTTTGAAAAATCAATATCCTTTGTTTCCACTTAAACTCACTCCTATCTTCCGATAATACAATGCTTAATGACAGCCCGCACAGCTTGAACAGCTGCCGCTGCAGCCTTGAGGAGGAGTTGCCGAACAGGTCTCAGGATCTTCTCCGTTTGCAGCGCTTGAAATGATATAATTAACCGACGAAAGCAAAGCGTCCATTTCAGCTTTGGATTCGTTAAAAGCTATCATTTTAGGCATAGTCATGATCTCCTCGTAAAGCTCCTTGATCTCCCTGTCAAGACTAGTAAGCCTGTCGGCGTTTTTATCAGGTTTCTGCATTTCAATGCTCAGCTCGGAGCGAAGCTGGTTGAATTTTCCTATTTTATTCTGTATGTCAGTATCTGTATCGTTTTCAGTGCAGGCAGACATATACTTTATATATCTTTCGTCCTGCTGAATAGCCTTTCCTAACTCTCTTGTAAGCTCAATAACGTTCATAAAAATATTCTCCTTTATATATTTACTAACGGAATTATCCGCATAATTCATCAGACCAGATTGCCCTCCAAAGCCCAGTTCATAGCCTTTGTTATGCGTACCTGAATAAATTCTCCTATATACTTTTTGTCTGCCCTTACTTCAACGATTATGTTTTCGTCGGTCTTTCCTGTAAGGTAATCCGAGGAAGTCCTGCCCTCTCCCTCTGCAAGCACTGTGACTGTTTTACCCACAAATCGCTTAAACCATTCAGAGGATATTTCCCGCTGCTCCAGCAGCAGTTCTCTCAGCCACAGACCTTTCTGCTTGTCGGAAATATTATCCTCCATTTCAGCCGCTTTTGTACCGCTGCGCCTTGAATAAACAAAGGAATAAATATTGTCATATTTTACTTTTTGGATAAGCTTCTTTGTCTCGCAAAATTCATCATATGTCTCTCCCGGGAATCCCACTATCAGATCTGTAGTAAAGGAAAATTCAGGATCTCTCGAACGTGCATAGTCGATTATCTCCATGTATTTTTTTATCGTATAGCGACGGTTCATAAGCTTTAATATCCTGTCAGAACCCGCCTGAACAGGCAAATGAAGATGAGTACAGACCTTATCGCAGTCAATAATAGTATCTATAAGCTCTTTTGTAGCGTCCTTAGGGTGACTTGACATAAAGCGTATCCTAAAATCCCCCTCTATCTCGTTTATCTCCCTTAAAAGAGCGGGAAAGCCGTAGCTGTATGAATTTACATTCTGTCCCAGCAGGGTGATCTCTTTGTATCCTGCTAACACAAGCTCCCGTACCTCTTTTATTACCGCCTCAGGCTTTCTGCTGCGTTCTCTGCCTCTGACATAAGGCACGATACAGTAGGTACAGAAATTATTGCAGCCATACATAACAGGCACAAAAGCCCTTATCTTATCATTTCTTATCTGAGTAAAATCCTCATTGATATCAACATGATTTTCCGACAGATTGAAAATTCTCCTGCGTTTGGATATTACCTCCCACAGCATATCATACAAGTCGTTGTAGGCAAAAGTACCGAATACAAGGTCTACCTGTCTGTATGCGGACTTTATCTTATCAGCAACATGCTGCTGCTGAGCCATACAGCCGCAGACACCAATAATAAGCTCTCTGTTCTGCTCCTTGAGCTTTTTCATATTGCCGATATTACCGAATACCCTGTCCTCAGCATTTTCACGGACAGCGCAGGTGTTAAGCAGAATAAACTGAGCATCGCTTAAATTATCGGTAAACTCGTATCCTATCTTGGAAAGCATACCTTTTATTTTTTCTCCGTCGCTGACATTCTGCTGACAGCCATAGGAATGAACATATGCCAGCGGCGCATGACCGCAAGTACGGGCATAGTCCTCTGCCCAGCTCAGAATATTGGTTTTGGATAACACAGCGTCGTCATTCTCCGATAAAATCCGCTCAGTCATTACAATCCTCATTTCGATAAAAACATACATGCAAACCGAAGATTTGCATTCCATTTTATTATATAACTTTTCAGAAAATTTGTCAACCTCCCTGACATCAAAAACACGGAAATCAATTTCTATATTTTGTCATTAACTTTCACCCTGACTTTTCACCAAAAAGAACTTCTAAAGGTTGAAAATAATCCTTTTTGAAATGATATGGGTGTAAAAATTCACAAGGAAAAGACTTACAATAGAAGAAAATTTTAAATTGATTTCCGTGCGTCAAAAACTTCGTATTATCACACAGCCACAACATCAGTAATATTAATTCCTGCTCTATAAATGACAAATTGACTTTTCTCAGTCCTAAAATTGCATTTTTTATAAATATACGGTTATTTTAAGGCAAATCTGCAACTTTTTTTGAAAAACCTCTTGAAAAATTCGTCATAATGTATTATAATGTATACGATATTAAAAATAAGAAAGAAGGATTTATTATGGAAATCAGACTTGAACTTACTGATACTCCAAAAGCTAAGCCTCAGGACGAAACTAAGCTTGGCTTCGGTCATATCTTCACAGATCACATGTTTGTAATGAATTATGATACAGGAATGGGCTGGCATGATGCAAGGATAGTACCTTTCAGCAATGTATCGCTGTCTCCTGCCGCTATGTGTCTCCATTATGGTCAGGAGATTTTTGAGGGACTGAAAGCTTACAGAACCGCTGACGGAACCGTTCAGCTTTTCAGGCCCGATGAGAACTACAAGCGAATGAACGTGTCCGCTGAGAGAATGGTCATTCCTAAGATCGACGAGGATTTTATGGTAAAGGCTACGAAAAAACTTATTGAAGTCGAGCAGGAATGGGTACCTCATACAGACGGAGCGGCTCTCTATATCAGACCGTTTATTTTTGCAACTGATCCTTATGTTGGAGTAAGACCGGCAGACCACTATTTGTTTATGATAATTCTTTCTCCGTCGGGAGCATATTATTCAACAGGACTTAATCCTGTTAAGATCTACGTTGAACAGAAGTATGTAAGAGCCGTAAGAGGCGGCACCGGCTTTGCAAAGACAGCCGCTAACTATGCTATCTCTCTTAAGGGACAGGACGAAGCTCACAATCAGGATTACGAACAGGTTCTGTGGCTTGACGGCGTTGAACAGAAATACATAGAGGAAGTTGGTTCTATGAATATTTTCTTTGTCATTGACGGCGAGGTCATAACTCCTGAACTGACAGGTTCCGTTCTTCCGGGTATTACAAGAAAATCCGCTATTGAGATATGCAAGAGGAAAGGCTACAAGGTTTCCGAAAGAAGGATTACCATTCAAGAGGTTTCCAAGGCGTACGACGAGGGCAAGCTTGACGAGGTATTCGGTACGGGTACTGCGGCTGTTATATCTCCCGTGGGTCATCTCAAGTGGGGCGACAAGATAATGACTATCAACAACAACGAGATAGGACCTATCTCGCAGATGCTTTACGATACAATGACAGGCATTCAGTGGGGCAAGATCCCTGACGAGTACGGCTGGATCGTTAAGATCTGATATGATTATTCAGACGGCGGAGTATCCTTCGCCGTCTTTTTTGTGAGAATAAATATGACTTTATATATCAATAAATCTGATTTTCTGAACTATTCACAATGCTCTGTGCCGGACGGCAGAATGAGGGAAAAATACCATATTTACGGTTACAGAACTGCTGTCTATCAAACTGTTGCCGACTTTTCAAGCGGAGACAAAGCCGAGATCATCGGCGAAAGGACTTTACATATAGAGCATAACGACAAGCTTATCGGTTCTGTATCTCGCAAACGCAAGGAAATATTACTTGACTGGGGCATACGGATAATAAACGGCTCCGCCGACAAATGGAATTACAAGATAGGCAGTAGATTTTCAGAAGATACCGCTTTCGTCGTGTCTCAGGTAATCATCAACGAAAATCTCTATATCAGACTGGAAGTTTCAGACAAGGAAGATCATCTCGAATGCATCGGATCATTTCTTGAAATAACGAATGCAGTTTGTTCCATGTAAGCATAAAGCCTCGATTTTTCGGGACTTGACTAACAATCCACCTCGGAAATCCGCTGTAATTATTGACTTTGATCTCTCATTGTGATAAATTAAAAGCAACGAAAGCATTGCAATGAATTATCGTAATACTATAAACACTCTGAGGTGATATTATGGAAGACAAAACTACATTAGGTAAATTTATCCGCACAAAACGAAAAGAAAAAGGACTTTCGCAAAAGGAATTCGCAAATATGCTGTATGTGACGGAATCTGCGGTCAGCAAATGGGAGCGGGGGGGTTCACTTAATTAAGGAGATTAAAATTTAACGAATAGCACTTTAATATTCTGCCTTATACATATTAAAGTTGCACAATAAATGGTATCTCTTTATGAAGCTTTCTATACCTGATAGAAAATTTCATAAGGAGACAGCGCAAAAAAATAAGGGCAACGAGATAAAATCTCGTAACCCTTAAATTGTTCCTTCAGAATAGCAATCTATTTTACAATTATTTTTCTTTAAATTGTAAAATAACTTTCCCGAACAGTTTGTAATATGGCACTTGTGAATCGTTAAGAACATAATAATTAATAGCATCGGCAAGAAATATAGCAAGAATAGACATGAAAAACCAAATTACACTAAATGGTAGACATACAATACCATTGTAATTTAGTGGAATATTTGAATAATCCCACATAATAGGTAGAAGTTCAGTATTTCTTGAAATTGTTCCGATGATAAATTCATATGAGGTAATAAGTGCGGAGCCACATAAGCCTTGGATTAAAATATCAACATCCCATGATATTTTATCATTTATCTTATCCAATACTATCATAGCCAAACCACCACAAATTCCCATAATT
>CAYNPW010000037.1:0-22592 GCA_964399215.1 uncultured Ruminococcus sp.
GCCGGGAATGCAGAATGCCTGAAGACCTTCGCCGATAGCGGCAGCAGCGTCGGCAGCTCTTGTACAGCCCTTCTTGATAGCAATAGCACAGCCCACTGTGTAAGCCCACTTTGCATTTTCAAAACAGATAGGCTGAATGCCCTCAACGAGCTTATAAATGTCAAGACCCTTAGCCTTGCAAACGTCAGCACACTCTTCAATAGTCTTGATACCGTACTGCTCAAGAACAGCGAGAATCTGCTTTTCTCTTCTTTCGTATGATTCAAATAAAGCCATCTTACAAATCCTCCTTATTCTTTTCTTGGGTCAACGATCTTGACAGCGTCGGCAACTCTGCCGTACTGACCCTTAGCCTTCTCGAAAGCTGTGTTAGCGTCGTCGCCTGCCTTGATGAAGTCCATCATCTTGCCGAAGTTTACAAACTGATAGCCGATGATCTCGTTGTCTTCATTAAGAGCAACGCCTGTAACGTAACCGTCTGTCATTTCGAGGTAACGAGGACCCTTTGCAAGTGTGCCGTACATAGTACCGACCTGAGAACGAAGTCCCTTACCGAGATCTTCAAGACCTGCGCCTACTACAAGACCGCCCTCTGAGAATGCGCTCTGTGAACGTCCGTATACGATCTGGAGGAACAGCTCTCTCATAGCTGTGTTGATAGCGTCGCAAACAAGGTCTGTGTTAAGAGCCTCAAGAATTGTTCTGCCTGGGAGGATTTCAGAAGCCATAGCTGCCGAATGAGTCATACCGGAACATCCGATAGTTTCAACGAGAGCCTCCTGAATTACGCCGTCCTTAACGTTAAGTGTGAGCTTACAGGTACCCTGTTGAGGCGCACACCAGCCGATACCGTGTGTAAAGCCTGAAATATCCTTGATTTCCTTAGCTTTCACCCACTTAGCCTCTTCCGGGATAGGAGCAGCGCCGTGAGCAACGCCCTGTGCGATAGGGCACATTGTTTCAACTTCGTGAGAATAAACCATTATTTACATAACTCCTCTCAAATAATTTTGATTATGTATATTACATACAAATACATTATAAACCATCTTACGATTTTTTTCAAGTCATTTCCGTCTGTTTTAATAAATTTTACATATTTAATCAAAAAATAACAGTCTGAGAAATTTTGTCCTCAAACTGTTTAACATAAGCCGGGTATTAAAAAACTAAGGTTTTATCATCTCTTGTTTTTTTTTGAATAAAATAGTTATTTCTTTATCTTATGCGCCGTAATAACGGTATAGCTATATGCATTTACAGTTATTATACAATCTCCTGAGTTTACATACCAGTTTTTCCCTTGACGTGAAATAATGGCATTTTCAGACCTTATTTTATCCCTACACCATTCAACAACGCTTTCAGTATCTAAGGACAAATTCCTTTTTATTCGCATTATACCTAACTCAGTAGTATGCAATTTATCTAAATTGTCCAGTAATTCATTTTCTGTATTCATTTTATGTGTATTCCTCTTTATAATAACTTATATCTGCATATTGGAACTTGATTCAGACCTATCGCGAAAATCCACGCTCTTATTGCGGACTGTCAAAATCTTTCCGTTGTGGTCTTTCGTAGGCTCAAACAGTACCCACTGTTCAAGCTCCTCCTCAAAATGCGGATAAGCGTTTGCGATAAGACATTCAACAGTAACACCGTTGTCCAATTCAATACGCAGATCATTCAATGCGCTGACTTCAACAGAAATTACAGTACCGCCCACAATTTCGCAATTAAACCTTTTCATATTGAACCATTCATCATTGTTTGTGCTTTCAATTTCATCCCATGATTGGTAGTCTATGGTAGTTACAAGTATATCATTGTTTTTTATTATCCTTGAACACCCCATAGCATGGAGAGCAAGATCTTCAAAGCTGAAATTCAATATTTCAACTGTACAGCAACAACGAACAAGCTTTTTTCCTATCAGTGAATTGGCAAACTGAATAGCATTATTATCCATATAATACTGACCTCCGCTTTCATAAATTTAGGTCTGTCTTAGTAACAATAATTTAGTACCGTCATATTAATTTCCCTGCTTAGGCGGACTTATGATCCGCATTTGAGCTTTTCCAATGCGCTTTCATAAGAAATACATTCAGCATATCTGTTTTTCCAGATAAATTCATTGTAATACTTGTAGCTTTCCTCAGCTGATAAAAACTCATTGTCAAACGTAGTATTGCAATGCTCGGGAACTATCATTTTAAATCCGTGTTCAAATCCGCATTTTATTGTTGCGTCAATACAGTAGTCGGTTTGCAGTCCGACGATCATTATTTCGTTTTCTCTGACGGATCTCAGATATTCAAGCAATCCTGTCTGAAAAAATGCGCTGTTTGCTGTTTTATCATATATCTTTTCATTGCCGATAGGCTTAAATCCGTCATATATTTCAAAGCCGTCCGTTCCCTTGGTCAATGCTTCTCCGGCACCGTCATCGTGGCGTATAAAAATCACTTCTGCGCCGTTTCGTCTTGACGTATCAATAAGTTCTTTGACATTTGATACAAATGCGTCAAACATATATAAGCTGTCGTTTGTAATCAGTTTCTGTGCGTCCACAACTAAAAGTACCATTTTTATGTCCTCATTTTTTCTTTTTTATAATCATATCATACTTATGTAAATAAGTCAATTATTTTCAGATCTTTTACTATCAATTCTATTTACATTTCCAATAAAAAGTGGTATAATATTATCGTATTTTTAGACAGAAGGTAATAAATTATGAGAAATTACAGCAAATTTTTAACTTTCAGCTACGACGACGGCATTGTGCAGGATAAACGTCTGGTTGAAATATTTAATGAATACGGTATGAAATGTACCTTTAACCTTAATTCCGGCATTATGTATCCCGAAAGCCGTTGGTTACACAAAGGCATTGAAGTACGCCGAATGACCCGTGAGGAGATCGGAGATTTGTACAAAGGACACGAAATAGCATGCCATTTCAGTACCCACGCAAATCCTGCGGAGCTTTCAGAAGAACAGCTTGACTTTGAAATATCAGACGATATAAAAAAGCTGTCGGCTATGTTTGAATGCGAGATAAGGGGAGGCGCATATCCTTACGGCTGCTATAACGATACGGTCGTGAAAATCCTTGAAAAGTACGGTATCAGGTTCTACCGCACAGTCGAAAGTACAGGCGGCTTTGACGTTCAGTCGGATCTGATGAGGTTTAAACCGACTTGCCACCACAACGATCCCAAGCTTTTTGAATATGCGGAGCAGTTTATCAGTGCTGAGCCTGAAAAGCCTATGATTTTCTATGTCTGGGGGCACAGCTATGAATTTGATGGCGACGGAAACTGGGATAGAATTGAAAAGCTATGCAAAATGCTGTCGGGCAGGGAAGATATATTCTGCTGTACAAACAGCGAGGCTCTTCTGGATTGATCTTAATACTGATATGAAATGAGTGATATTTTGAAACGTTATACGGATATTCTGCTGAGAGCGATCATGACAGGCTTTGCTATCGGCATCGGAGGGACTGTTTTTCTGTCATGCGATAATAAATACATAGGCTCTGTACTGTTCGGCACGGGACTTTTTGTGATACTTTCCTTCGGATTTAATCTTTTCACGGGGAAGGTAGGCTATGCCGTGGAAAATAAGCCCTCTTACATAATAGACCTTGTGATAATATGGCTGGGAAATTTTATTGGAGCGGCGGCAATGGCGTATATGCTCTTGTGTACAAGAATTTCGGGCATAAGCGAAAAGGCTCGGGGAATATGCGATATAAAGCTGCAGGACGATCTTCTGAGTATTTTCATACTTGCATTTTTCTGCGGAATGCTGATGTTCATTGCGGCAGACGGCTATAAGACCATAAGCAATCCCGTTGGACAGATACTAGCGGTTTTCCTGCCTGTCGTTGTGTTTATTCTCAGCGGATTTGAGCATTGTATAGCAAATATGTTTTACTTTACCATAGCCGAGGCGTGGTCAGCCAAAGCCTTAGGCTACCTTATAATAATGACCCTCGGAAACGCTTTTGGCGGAATGTTTATTCCCACGGTCAGAAAGGGATTTATAAAAAAGCAGTAAAATAAAGTCACTTTTTAGATAATCATAGCCGTCCAATTCGCCCTACCCACAAAAGAAAAGTTCCGGATCATACGAATCGTGAGCTTTTTCTGGGGTGGGAGAGTTGGACGGTTGCTTATAAAATAAAGCATTCGCCCCTTTAAATTTGCAGTTGTTATGTTAAATATTATATCATATATACTTATTTCTGCTTAACATTTCTTGCTTTATATAAATCATAAAATCAGAATAGAATTTCCCGGTTCACATACGAACCGGGCTTTTTGTGGATTATTCGGATTGGACGGTTAAAGACGATTTTTAAAAGTGATTTTTTATATTATATCAGCGAATAATTTCTTGCAATTATATAAGCCATATATGCAAGATACATAAACACCATAATTATACCGTCTCTGCGCGAAAGTTTTTTTCCTACTAGACACATTATAAATGATATAATACATATAACCAGGAGAATGCCTCCGTCGATAAGGGCGTTAACGTCCGAACCGTCGCCTGCAAGAGTAAGGTCAATAGGCTTAATCATTCCCGATATTCCGAGTATACACAGAATATTGAAAATATTCGATCCGACTACATTTCCTACAGCCATATCGTTTTCGCCCTTTTTAGAGGCTGTAACGGATGTGACAAGCTCGGGAAGACTTGTTCCCACAGCGCATATAGTAAGTCCCACAAGAGTGTCACTCATGCCTGCTGTCAAGGCGATAGCCTTTGCATTGTCTACTGCAAGATTTCCGCCAACAACTATCGCCGCAGCGCCGCCGATCAAACACAACGCACAAGTCAATGGATTGAACCTTACAGGTTCTTCTTCGTCATATTCGCTGTGCTTTGCGATTATTATTGTCATGATCATATAACCGATTATCAGAGCGAACAGTATTACTGCCTCCCAACGCTCGAGCACCCCGTTTAAAATAAACAGAAAAAACAGTATTGCCGCACCTATGGAAATAGGGAAGTCACGTCTCAGCGCGTCCTTGCTGACCGCAATCGGCATAATAGCGGAGCATACGCCAAGCACTACAAGAAGATTGAACATATTAGAGCCTATAACGTTGCTGACGGCAAGTCCGTTTGACCCTTTTACGGCGGAGGAAATGCTGACTGCAAGCTCAGGTGCGCTCGTGCCCATTGCAACTATGGTAAGACCCACAATTAGAGAGGGAATCTTTAATTTCTTTGCAAGAGATGCCGCACCGTCCACAAAAAAATCTGCGCCTTTTATAAGGCAGGCAAAGCCGAAAACAAGCAGTATGATCTCAAGAATTATTTTACCCATAGAAAAATCCTTTCGCGATAAACAATATTAAAATAATTATACCACAAAATCTGACATATTTCAACAGCTTTATGTGAAATTTTGGAGCAGTTGAAAAATTTATAGATATGTGTTATAATAGAAAAAGAATTGTTTAAAGGAGAATAATATGAAAAGCTTTTCAATAAAACATAAGAAGCTGTTTTTTGCAGCTTGGATAATCTTGCTTGTTTTTTCTGTAGGAATAATACCGCTGAGTATGTTTTTGTTCCAACTGACAGAGTGGACGGCAGTTGTGTTTATGTCACTATTCGGTATTACCTGCATATTAGTTTTTTTATCCTTGAGCGGTAGGATCAAAAGGTCTGTTATCGTCATAATTACGCTGCTCGTAATGTTTATCTCGTTTGTCGGTTCGTTTTGTAATCCTTACTGGGGTTCGTCGACTTTTAAATTTCTGAACGGAAATCTTTCCGAAACCGAAAGCTATGATAAAACGCTTACCTATAAGCAGGCAGAGCGGGACTTGTCCTATATGCTGGAGAAAGTAAGAAAATGTCACCCTGCATTTAAATACGGAGTTCCTGAGGATATACAGAACGAATATGATTCTGCTGTCAAAGAACTGAAAGCTTCGGAAAATATAACCGTAAATGATATAAAACGCTACGCCGAGAAGATATTATCATTACAGGGAGACGGACATACTTCTGTTAAGGGAAGATGGTATAACGAGCGTTATCTGTCAGATATTCCGAAACGTAATTACGAGGATTACACTTTATATGCCATAAACGGAATTACCCTTGAACAGATATGGGAAGAAAATAAAAATCTCTACTCATATGACGCTGAAAGCTGGGGTATCTCACTTATGAAGTCCGATGTGTGCAATGTTACGGGACTTGATTATTTGGGCTTTAATGCAGATGAAATTACCTATACGTGGGAAAATTCCGACGGAGAAAAGGAAATCTGCACATATACAGCCAAGGACTTTATACCCTATGAGGAGTACGAAAAGATATACTATCAGTATTTTGAAGAGCCCGACAGCGATGATTTTGTAAGCTATACAATAGATGAGGAAAACAGTCTGGCAGTACTTACTCTTACACAGTGCGACTATAATGACATCTATATCGATCGTCTTAACAAAATGTTTACGGAGATAGAGGATAAGGGCATACAGAATGTTGCTGTCGATCTTCGCGGAAACGGCGGCGGAAACTCGCTTGTGGCAGATGAATTTATAAAATATCTTGATATTGATGAATATAAAAGCAATACATACCAATGTCGATTTGGGGTATTTACCGTAAACTTCGATGATGGTACAAATCAGAACGACAAATACGATGATTTGCTATTTAATGGAGATGTATATATACTCACAGATGTTTACACTTTTTCGTCGGCAATGATTTTTGCTCAATATTTTAAAGACAATGATCTTGGCACGCTGATAGGAGAACCGCCCGGAAATGATCCTAACGGCTATGGAGAAATATGCTATTTCAGACTGCCCGAGTCGGGACTATATCTTTCAGTATCCACGAAAAAGTTTGTCAGAGCAAGCGGTGATGAAAGCGACTATCTGGTAACTCCCGATATAGAGTGTGACGGCAATGACGCTTATGACGAGCTTATAAAAAAAATACAAAGGTGATATAATGAGAATAATAATATCGCCCGCCAAGAAAATGCGGGTAGACAACGATATACTTGTCCATAAGAGCGTTCCGCAGTTTATTGACAGAACGGAAACGATTAAGGAGACTATGCAAAATATGTCTGACATCGATTTGAAAAAGCTGTGGCAATGCAACGACAAAATAGCCGCCGAAAATATATGCCGTCTGCGTTATATGGATCTGCGGGAAAATCTTACTCCCGCAATTTTAGCATATGACGGTATTCAGTACAAATACATGGCTCCCAATGTTTTTGAGTTTGGACATTTTGACTATGTGGAGGAAAAGCTCCGCATTCTTTCGGGGTTTTACGGTTTGCTCAAAGCCTTTGACGGAGTAACTCCCTATCGCCTTGAAATGCAGGCAAAGCTTAAAGTCGGGGAGCACAAAAATTTATATGATTTCTGGGGAGATACTCTGGCAGATCAGCTTTCGACAGAAACCGACCTTGTGCTGAACCTTGCGTCAAAGGAATACAGCAGGGCTGTTGAAAAATATCTGCCGAAGTCCGTCCGCTTTGTGACCTGTATTTTCGGAGAACAATTAGGTGAAAAGATCACAGAAAAAGGCGTTTACTGTAAAATGGCGAGAGGTCAGGCTGTTCGCTGGCTTGCGGAAAATAATATTTCCAAAGCCGAGGATATAAAGGAATTTTCCGAGTTCGGCTATAAATACAGCGTTAATAAATCAGATGAAAATAATTTTGTTTTTGTCAGAAAGGAAAAATAATGTCCAACTGGAATTCATCACAATATTTAAAATTTAAAAAAGAACGTACACAGCCGTCAATAGATTTGTGCAGACGAATTGAATTCAAAAATCCGAAAAGAATAATAGATATAGGCTGCGGTCCCGGAAACAGTACTGCGGTTTTGTCTGAACATTTTAAGGACAGCTATATTTTAGGTGCGGATAATTCTCCGAATATGCTGGAAAAGGCAAAAACAGATTATCCGTATTTGGATTTTAAACTGTTTGACGCCGGTAGTGATGACTATTCGGGTATCGGTAAATTTGATGTTGTATTTTCAAATGCCTGTATTCAATGGATTCCCGAGCATAAAAAGCTTTTAAAAAGATTTATGTCATTGTTAAACGACGGCGGGGAGATTGCCGTACAGACACCGATGAATTATACTCAGCCGATCCATATGATAATAGAAGAAATAAGCAGGCGAAGCGATTGGAGAAACAAATTTGCCGAGCCCCGAGTTTTTCATACGCTTGCACGAGAGAATATTTTGATATACTTTCTGAAATATCTTCGGATTTTGATATGTGGGAGACTTTTTACTATCATAGAATGAGCTCCCATGCCGATATTATGGAATGGTACAAGGGTACGGGATTACGTCCCTATTTACAGGTTCTTAATGGCGCAGACAGAGAGGAATTCCTGCGGCAAGTTTATGATGAGGTTATGAATGCATATCCGGCTCAGAAAAACGGGGAGATTATTTTCAGATTTCCCAGACTGTTTTTCATAGCTAAAAAGTAATATATTTTAAATCAACAGGAGGAATAAATTATGCTAGAGATCGGAACAAAAGCGCCTGATTTTGCGCTTAAGGACAAAGAAGGAAAAGAGGTAAGGCTGTCGGACTATCTGGGCAAAAAGGTAGTGCTTTATTTCTATCCGAGAGATAATACTCCGGGCTGTACAAAACAGGCATGCGCTTTCAGTGCAAGCTATAAGCAGTTCAAAGATAAGAACGTTGAAGTTATAGGTATCAGCAAGGACAGCGTTGCAAGTCACGTTAAGTTTGCAGAAAAGTATGATCTGCCGTTTGTTCTTCTTTCAGACCCTGAGCGCAAGGCTATTGAAGCTTATGATGTTTGGAAAGAGAAAAAAATGTGCGGCAAGGTAGGCATGGGTGTAGTCAGACAGACCTATATAATAGACGAAAACGGAATTATAGAACACGCTATCCCGAAAGTCAAGCCCGACACAAATGCCGCTGAAATTCTAGAATATCTGGGCTAAAGTTTAGAACAGGCTAAAAAATGAAAAGCTTGTGAAATCCCTTGAAACTTTTGCAAAAACATGATATAATAATTTTATATGTATAATTATAACTAAGGAAAGAAGTGCTTAAAATGACAAAAATAACTATTTTTTCGGGCTTTCTCGGCGCAGGAAAAACTACGCTGATAAAAAAGCTCATTGCTGAGGGATATGTTAACGAAAAGCTGGTGCTTATTGAAAACGAGTTCGGTGAAATAGGTATCGACGGAGGATTTCTGCAGGAGGCCGGAATTCAGATCACAGAAATGAATTCCGGCTGTATCTGCTGCAGTCTTGTGGGAGATTTCGGAAAGGCTCTCGAACAGGTGCTTGAGCAGTATCACCCCGACAGAATTATTATTGAACCGTCGGGAGTAGGAAAGCTAAGCGACGTTATCAGGGCTGTACAGAATATTGATGCTCACGATGTTGTACTTGACGGCTTCACTACTGTTGTTGACGCTAAAAAGTGTAAGATGTATCAGAAGAATTTCGGTGAGTTTTTCAACAATCAGATCACCTATGCAAGCTGTCTTATCCTCAGCCATACGGCTGGGCTTTCCCAGGACAAGCTTGATGACTGCGTTGAAAGACTTCGTACATGTAACGAAAAAGCGCCCATAGTTACTACCGATTGGTCAGATCTTACCGGAGCACAGCTTATAGAGGCTATGACGCAGAAAAATACTCTTGATGATGAGCTTGCAGAACTTCTTGCCGAACAGAAAGAGCATCATCACCATGGACATCATCATGATCACGAGCATGAACATCATCACGATCACGGCCATGAGCATGAACATCATCACGATCACGAGCATGGACACCATCATGATCATGGGCATGAGCATCATCACGACGAAAACTGCACCTGCGGCTGCCACGATCATGACCACGAACATCACCACGCTGACGACATATTTACAAGCTGGGGCGTTGAGAATGCCAAAAAGTACACTATGGAGGAAATCAATTCTGCACTTGAGTCTCTTAACGACGCTGAAAAATACGGTATGGTACTCAGAGCAAAGGGTATTGTTCCCGCTGAGGACGGTAGTTGGATACATTTTGATTATGTTCCGGGTACACCCGATGTGAGAACTGGCTGTGCAGGTACTACGGGTCGTCTATGCGTAATCGGAGCAGGCATTAAGCAGGACGCTCTTGCCGAGCTTTTCAAAGCTTGATAAAGGGGGACATACGTTATGCCAATGAACAGTCAGGAGCCTGCAGTTGCGGTATTTCTTTTTACAGGCTTTCTTGAGGCGGGCAAAACCAAGTTTATTCAGGGTACAATGGAGGACAGAAGCTTCAATAAGGGCGAAAAAACAATGATACTGGTCTGCGAGGAGGGCGAGGAGGAATTCGACCTTTCCAAAAGCATTATGAAGAATGTCTGCGTAAAGACCATTGAAGAACCCGAGGAGCTTAATCCGGAAAATCTCAGCCGACTCGCAAAGGACTGCGGAGCGGAGCGTGTAATGGTAGAGTATAACGGAATGTGGCAGCTTCAGCAGCTTTTCCAGAATCTGCCCGATGACTGGGCTGTTTATCAGGAAATGTTTTTTGTGGATTCTACTACATTTTTACAGTACAATAAAAATATGAGAAGTCTTGTCGTGGACAAGCTCAACACCTGCGATCTAGTGGCTTTTAACCGTTTTGACGATAAGCTGGATAAAATGGCTTTCCATAAAATTGTAAGAGGCACCAGCAGAAGAACCGATATTGTATACGAATATTCAACCGGTAAGGTTGAGTATGACGATATAAAGGACCCTCTGCCTTTTGATATTAACGCTCCCGTTATCGAAGTCAAGGACGAGGACTATGCTTTGTTATACAGAGATATGATGGAGGAGCCTGCCAAGTACAATGGTAAGGTACTGAAATTCAAGGGTATTGTAGCTATTGACGGAACTTTTCCAAAGAATACGTTTGCGGTAGGCAGACACGTTATGACCTGTTGTGTGGACGACATTCGCTACTGCGGTACAGTTGCCGAGTGGGATAAGGCGGCAATGCTAAGTGCAAGGCAATGGATAATAGTTACTGCTAAGGTCTCTCTGCAAAAGCATAAGCTATACAGAGGAAAAGGACCTGTTCTTAAGGTGCAGGAGGTCGTACTCACAAGCAAGCCCGAACAGGACGTAGCAACATTTTTCTAGAAAGACTAAAAATCAGCGGATTTACTTTTTCGGTAAATCCGCTGAGGGTGAATTTATTCCAACAAATAAAGCAATAGTTGTATTCAAGTCTGATGGAACGATTAGAACAGCTTATCCTGTGCTTTAATTGTAGGTGAATGATATGACAAAAAGAAAATTTAACATCTATTTAAGCAAAAAGAAAAGCCTAAGTACCAGTCAATGTTTAAAAAGAAAAAAATATAAGCAAGATGACGACTATCGATTTATAATTGCAGATATTTGTCATTTGTTACAAAATACAGGTCATGTTGATTTTGTTATAGAGGGGTTTCCGAAACTAACTAATCTATCATGCGATTTTGATTTGATGTGTGCAATGGAAGAATTGCCGTCTGTATTTAATAAAATTAGAGCCGATGATTTCAACTTTGAAATCTTACTGTACGAGCAAGGAACAGAAAAGGGAATAAGGTTTCGATCTTATTCATCAGAAAGTGTTGAAATTTTTCTTTGTGATTTGTACGGAAATCGTATAGATTCAATTGTGCTTTTTAGCACGAAAAAAGAAATATCAACTATGCTGACAAAACTTCATAAGGATTTTTTGGCTATTAGTCGTAACATATGTCCACATTTAATAAAAAATGACCTTATGTCTGATTTTGTTCATTTAACAGATGACTTATACCTTGTGGATTAACCTTTATTTTACTGTATTTGTGGCATTTTGCTCAAGGCTAGTCATTAAAACAAAAGGAGTGGTTATTATCAAGACTAAAGTGATGAGTGGGAGTTATTTCCGTTTTGTTGTGTTTATTAAGCATTAATGTGTTGCCATCAAAGGCAACTGCAAATGGATTAGATACGCAATTCAATACAATCAGTAATACGATATATGATGTATCATCGTACCTAAGTTCCATGCAACTCAATGATGGTACATGGGAAAAATCAGAAGGCGATACAGCCACAATTGCACATATTAACTATTTGTATGGAGATGTTAATTTTGGAGTTAGAGTTCTTGAAAAATCTTTGCTTCATTATGAGTATGGAGATGATTTAAACGTAGATAGTATATCAAACAGGTTACTCTTAAGCCCAGTCTGTGAAACATGGGAAGTTGATTATGTGAAAAGTTGTCAGAATTCTGATGGCGGTTTCGGTCTTTCAGAAGCTGTATGACACTACCGAGGAAGTACGCGGCTATGCGCAATGGTTCATAATAATAACGGCACTGTTTTTCCCCGTACAGGGATTTTTGAATGCATTGTACTTTACATTGCGTTCAGGAGGAAAAACGCTTATAACGTTTTTATTTGACAGTGTATATTCGTGGGTTATAACGCTTCCTTCTGCGCTGCTGATGTGTCATCTGACATCGCTTCCGATCTTAGGGATCTACGCTATAATTCAGGCGGCTGATATAATAAAGGTTATTGTCGGCTATATGCTTATAAGAAAGGGCGTCTGGATAAGCAACTTAGTCGAGGAGATCGGTTAGTGAAAAGGAGTACTGTAATGACAAGAATACTATTTATCTGCCACGGCAACATCTGCCGTTCGCCAATGGCTGAATTTGTGATGAAACATATGGTACATCAGCAAGGTATGAGCAATAAAATTTATGTAAGCTCCGCCGCAACCAGCAGGGAAGAGCTGGGTAACGATATGCACCGAGGAAGTAAAAATAAACTGCGGCAGGAGGGCATTCCTTTTCAGCGCCGTGCCGCAAGGCAAGTAATTCCCGAGGATTATGATAATTTTGATTATCTTATCGTTATGGACGAAATAAACCTGCGGAATCTTAAACGTATCATTTCTGAAGATACCGACCGTAAGATATGTAAACTTCTGGACTTTACCGACCGAAAGGGTCAGAACATTGCCGACCCGTGGTACACAGGCAATTTTGATATAACCTATGAAGATATATGTCAGGGCTGTAAGGCTCTGCTGGAGATCATAAGGAGCGGAAAATGATATTAAATAAATACAAATACATAACCTTGCCCGAAAAGACAGGAGATATTATTACCGATACCAAAAATCTCCTTGAATGTAACGGAAAATACGAAACATTTATACACGTCCGCAATGTGGCGAATATCAACGCGGAGCTTGCAGAGAAATTTGCCCTTGACAGTAACATGTGTATTATCGGAGGCTATCTTCACGATATAAGCGAAGTAATAAAACCTGAGGATATGCTTAAATATGCAGAAGAAAACGGTTTTGAATTATGCGAGGCGGAACGGCGTTTTCCTTTTCTTCTGCACCAGCGTATTTCAAGAATTATTGCTGCGGAATATTTCGGTATCAAGGACAGCAATATTTTATCCTCAATAGAGTGTCATACCACTCTTAAAGCAGAGCCTGCCAAATATGAAATGGCTTTGTTCATTGCCGACAAGCTCGCGTGGGAGCAGGACGGTACTGCGACGTTTTACGGCAGAGTCAGGTCAGCTCTTGACAGTTCGCTTGAAAAGGCTTGTTATGAGTATATGACTTATATGATAAACAACGATAAGGTGCTATGCCCTCATACCAACTGGAATTTGGCTTATGAATGGTTAAGGAAATAAAAGATCCGCGCAGTACGACTGTGACAGCGCGGATTTTTGTTGTCAGTTAAATTCAATTCCCGCATTTCTGATATAATGAAACAGATACTGCTGTGCAATGCCCTCAACGCCTTTTACGCATTCGGGAAGTCCGTTGGGATACCAGTTCGCCATAACACGCTTGACCCACACATCGAGAGGGAACGCTTCTGTTCTGTAAAATCCGAACAGCAAAGCGCATTCCGCCACTTTAGGACCTACGCCCTTGATAGTCTGTAAGGTTTTGCGGGCTTGTTCTATGTCCATTTCAGCGACTTTATCAAGATCTATCTCTCCGCTATTGATTTTAGAAATGGCGTCCACAAGATATTTAGCCCTGAATCCTGAACGTAAGTAAGCAAGACTGTCAACTGTTTCGTCAAGCATATCGGCATAAGCTGGATATCCGTTATAATGCTCGACAAGTCTGCCGATAATACCCTTGATTCGGGGAATATTATTGTTCTGACTTATTATAAATGAGGATAGAGCTTCCCACTTATCCTGTTTTAGAATGCGAATTCCGCCGGCATAAGCGCATGCTTTGCTGAGTGTTGCATCTTCGGAAAAACGTTTTTTCAGTTCGCCGTAATCTGTGGATAGATCAAAATAGTCCGCCCAGAGATTTTCCATATCTTCAGGAGTTGTGTCGTGAAGTCTGAATAAGTCCTTGCCGTTTTCACAGCTAATAGTAAGCTGATGATTTAAAAAAGCTCCCTTATATGTATTGTCGGAAATCTTCTCCCAGCGGAAAGCCTGTCCGCAGTCAAGAGTCTCGCCGAGATCAAAGTCCGACTGTCTGAGAAGGATGTCGCTGCCGTCTTGGCTGTAATTCATATTTTTGTTTTCCCCCTTGCAAAATTCATTAAAATACATTATACTATATAAAGAACTGATTTTCAACATATTTTTCGTGAATTTTATATATGAAAGGAATAAAGCTATGAGAGAAAGCATTTTAACTATCCCCGTAAGTGAAATTTTCGAGCCTAAGTGCGGCTGTCCCGTTTGCAGACTCCGCGATACACTTGAACAGAGGACTATCGAATACATTATGGGTGCGGCAATGATGGAGCCTGACGTTCGTATCGAAACTAATAAGCAGGGCTTCTGCAAAACGCATTTTGAGCAAATGAGAGCCTGCAAAAACCGATTGTCCCTTGCGCTTATGCTGCAGACTCATTTACAGAGCCTTCAGAAGAATATTTTTGACCGAAAAAGCATTTTTGAGGGTAAGACTGCAAAACAAAAGAAGGTATCGGCAGTCAACAATGACTGTTTTGTATGTAATAAGATAGAATGGGGAATGTCCCGTATTCTTGTGACACTGTGTGAAATGTATGTCCAGCAAAGAGAATTCAGAGAGCTTTTTGATGAACAGGAAATGCTTTGTTTGCCCCATTACGATCTGCTTGTGGCAGTTTCGGCGGAGCAAATGGACAAAAAGTATCAGAAACAGTTTATCGACGCTTGCGGACGGCTTACAAAAAAGTATCTCGACGGACTTGAAAAGGATGTTTCCCATTACTGCAAGATGTATGATTACCGTAATACGGGAGCAAACGCTGACTGGGGAAACTCAAAGGATTCTATCGAAAGAGCGATAAAATTTCTTACCACACGTTAATTTTCGTTACAATTTGTAATCTTTGAAAATTTATAGATTTCTGCATAAAAGTACGCTTAATTGTACAGACTTATATCAGAAACATGTATTTCCACATTTCGTTAATATCAGTACCTTTTTTTGTACATTTTCGTCCTATTTTCGGAAAACAAATTAATATTAGAGGAAAATACCGAAAACTACGCAGTTTCAAATTTTCGTATCCTTATCTGAAATATGGTTTCATATTTTATTAATATATTTCAATGCTTGTAATTGTAATAAATTTACAATAGATTATAGATTGAGTACATATTTTTGAACAGCGATGACTTTTCAACAATTATTCAAACGTTGAAATTTCCGCATCTTTCAACTGTTTCAACAGAGTTTTCAACAAAAATGTTGTATTGAGTACACTTTTGCTGCAAGTTTTCAACAACTCAACTATTAATGTTGAAAACTTTATTGGAAATACGTCGAAAGTACCATAATATGTAAAATATAGAAAAATGGAGAATTTTGCAGAAATGATAAAAGGTATAAGTAAACAAATCATTGAAATTAAATGTCCGGATAATGAATATTTTGAAAAGGCTTTGTTATTCGTAAATTCAAAAAGTACTGTTTACTCCTCGGAAATTTTAAACTCTCAGGCGAAAATATTTTCGCAGCAGCTTTTCGGCGAGGGAAAACCACAAAAGAAAAATACGTCCGGTGCTCATTGGGACAGCAAAGGTGCAAGGGTTGTATGTATAATTGTTCTTGCCGCTTTTGCTGCCGCTCTTATTGCTGCAGGTCTTCTTTTGTAGAGAAATATCAACAAATTTTTTCGTTCTAATTGTCTAAACTGTAAAAAATCCTTAAAGGCTATTGGCTTTTGAGGATTTTTGTGTTATAATGTATTTTGGTGTATTTTATTGAAAAGAGAGTATTTTTGATGAGCAATGATAAAGTGAAAAAGATTAGAAAGTCTTACAGAGAAAGCCGTACTGAGCAGGACGAAAGCAAGAACGAGCTTATACTGGGCAGAAATCCCGTTATTGAGGCTTTAAAGGCTGATAAGCTTATTGATACGATATTCGTAAATCCCGAGGCTACGGGTTCTGTTTCCCTTATCTGCAAAATGGCGAGAGATAAGGGAATTCCCGTTAAGCAAGTCAATGAAATGAAACTCAATAATATGGCAGACGGAGCGTCTCATCAAGGTGTTATTGCTATGGGCGCATGCGCAGAATATGTAACTGTTACGGAAATTCTGAAAATTGCAGAGGATAGGGGTGAAGACCCTTTTGTAATCATCTGTGACGAAATTGAAGATCCGCATAATTTAGGTGCGATTATTCGTACTGCGGAAGCGTCAGGCGCGCACGGAATTATTATTCCCAAAAGAAGAAGCGCCTCCCTTAATCATACAGTTTTCAAGACCTCTGCTGGAGCGGCCAGCTGGCTGCCTGTGGCGAGAGTGTCAAATCTTGCGGCGGCGGTCGATGATTTAAAGTCTCAGGGTATATGGATCTATGGCACAGACGGGGCAGGAGAGAGCTATTCCGGCGTTGATCTTACAGGACCTATCGGGCTTGTAGTCGGTTCAGAGGGCTTTGGTATGGGACGTCTTATAAAAGAAAAATGTGATTTTCTGCTGAGTCTGCCTATGGCAGGAAAAATCACCTCGCTTAATGCGTCTGTCGCGGCAGGAATATTTATGTACGAAATCGTCAGACAGAGAAAGCTTAAATAGGATTTGGAGTGATATATTTTGGCTGATAAATTTTCAGTAGACGATATTTTATCAGAGTACAGCGATAAAAAGCGTCATAATGCTGATGAGAATGAATATACGGATAATGTTTCTGATTTTGAAGATAACGATAATCCGTCTTTTGAGAATGAAAGCGATATTTACGCGGATGAGGACAACTCGTCGGAGGATATTGCTGATGTATACGATGACGAGGACGCTTCTGAATATGAACCGGAGCATATGTCTGATTTCGATGAAGAGACTGCTGTGACCGAGGCTAATGCAGAGAAAGCCGCTGAGAAGATCAGCAGTCTTTCCAAGCACAGAATGGATAAGGTTCAGCGAAATTCGCAGAATATACCTCCCGTCAACAGAGCAAGCGTCAAGGATATTAAGTTCGGTCTGACCGGCAAGATCATTCCTAAGACAGAGGAATTTGACAAAGCTCTCATTCCGGATGACGCAACTTACGAAGAAAAATCTCAAGCTCTTTACGAACACAGAAAGAACAAGGTTGAGAACTTTGTTCTCGATACCGAGGATGACAAAGAAGAACATGACCGCGGCGAATCTGAAGAAAAAAAGATAGTTTCGGGTCAGAAGGAGTTTGAAAGCTTTGACGAGGCTCCTAAAATTCTAAATGATATTATGCAGGTCAAGGGTAATCTTTTTCTGAGACTTTGCGTATTGCTTTTTACAGGAATTCACAGCGTGCTCATTACCGTTGCAAACGATTTTGAGTTTCCGCTGATAAAAACATTTGACAGATCGATCTCACCATCGGCATTTCTGTTCACGAACACGATCTTAGGACTTATAGCCATAGCAGTTTCTTATACTGTTATGATAGCTGGTATCAGGAATATGATAAAGCGTAACCCGGACTGCGACTCGATAGCCGCAATAGGTATTTTTGTTACAGTCATATCGGGAATAATTACTCTGTTTGAACCGGAGTCACTGAGAAGCGGTTTCTATCATATTTATATTTCTGCAGCTATTGCGGGGCTTACATTTAATACTCTTGGCAAGATGATGATAATCCAGCGTACAGAAAAGAATTTCCGTTATGCGGCAGGGGAGTTTGACAGATATGCGGTTAAAAAGGTCAATCCCACAGCGGCGGAAAATTTTACAAGAAGCATGGTAGACGGAGAACCTCAGCTTGTGACTATGCAGAAAACCGAGTTTGTGGACGATTTTATGAAGCATAGCTATTCTCCCGATGTTTCTGACGAATTTGCTAACAGGATATCGCCATTAATTCTTATTGCAGGTATCGTAGTGGCTTTGCTTTCGTTTATATGTGATAAGGGCGGCTCTGATCTGACTGAAAAGACATTTGTTGCGCTTGCAGCTTTTTCGGGAGTTGTAACAATGTGTTCGTCGCTTTCTCTTATGCTGGTAGTTAATGTTCCTCTTTCAAAAGCCAATGAAACACTGCTTCAGAATTCTTCGGTAATGCTTGGTTACAGCGCAGTGGAAGAATATGCGGACGCCAATTCAGTTCTGGTTGAGGCAGAGCAGCTTTTCCCTAAAGAAAATGTTGAACTCGTTAATCTGAAGCTTACATCGGTAACGTCCCTTGAGGAATGTATACTAATGGCGGCAAGTCTGTCCTGTCAGGCGGGAAGCGTACTGAAAAATCCCTTTTACAAGATTTTAAAGGGAAAGACGGAAATGCTTTATCCCGTTGAAAGCTATATTTATGAGGACGGCTTGGGACTTACCGGCTGGATAGATAATAAGCGTATCCTTCTTGGAACCAGACGGCTTATGGAAAATCATTCTATAGACGGACTTCCTCCTATTTCAAAGGAGGCAGAGTACGGTAAAGGCAATATTGTGATCTATTTGTCTGTTTCCGGAATTATAACAACACTGTTTGTGGTAAAAGTCACTGCGGGCGTTACGGTAAAGAAATGGATGCAGGAGCTTGAAAACGAAGGCGTTGCAGTAGTTGTAAGAACAGTGGACAGTTTTCTTACAGAAGAATTTATTTCCGAGATTTTCGAAATTGAAGAAAGCTCGGTAAAACTGCTGCCGTTCAGATATCATAAGGAGTACGAGGCTGAGACTGAATATACTTCAAAGGTATCGTCGTCAATGCTTTGCAGCGGTCATTTCAAATCCCTTGCTATGCTTGTTGTAGGCGCAAAGAGAATTAAAGCAACCGCAGGCTTTGGTATTGCTATACAGTTCGGAGGCGTTGTGCTTGCAGCGGTCATTTCCCTTATTGTTATGCTGACAGGATCATTTTCACAGCTTACTCCGTCAGTGGTGCTTGCATATAATTTAGTCTTTGCGTTGATATCATATCTGTTTTTAAGAAAAAAGAATATATGATTTATGCCGCTGTCGGAGCTTTTCTGACAGCGGTTTTTGTATACAGGACGCATATTCTGACCATAAATCTAATATACATTGATTTATGGAGATGATGCTTTTGAAAAGAATAAAAAAAACGGCAGTGCTGATTTTGTGCGCTGTGCTTATGTGCGGCTGTAATTCCGAAGAAAAAGACGAGAGTAAATCGGACAGGCTTTCATATATGAAAAGCGGCTCCGTTATTCCTGTACAGTCCGAAACTCAGCAGGATAATGGATATGTGCCGCTTAATTATGAGATTCAGAAGGGAATGTGGCTTTCATATATCGACCTTGCACCTATGCTTGAGGTTAGCTCAGAGGAAGAGTTTCGCGACAATTTTACAGAAGCTTGCGAGAATATAGTTTCCGTAGGCTGTAATACTGTGTATGTCCATGTCAGACCCTTCGGAGACGCATTATACTATTCAGAGCTATTTCCTGCGTCAGCATATCTTCCGTTAGCAAACGGAAAGCCTTTATTTGATCCTTTGGAGGTAATCTGCGAGATATCACATGATTTCGAGCTGTCGGTACATGCGTGGATCAATCCATTGAGATGTCAAAGCGAAAGCTGCTTTGAGGATTTGGATAATTACTACCAAACTAAAGAGTGGTATGATGAAAATTCAGATAAGATCCAGTCGGTAGAGAACAGCGGAAATTTGTGGCTAAATCCCGCATATCCTGAGGTAAGACAGCTTATTGCAGAAGGTGCGGAAGAGATAGCAGAGAACTATGAGATCGACGGTATTCATTACGATGATTATTTTTATCCTACTACCGAAACGAGCTTTGACGAGGAGTGCTACGTTCAAATGGCTCAGGGACAATCATTGTCAAATTGGAGACTTGATAATATATCCGAAATGTGCAGAGAGATCTATTCTGCGGTTAAGTCTGTTGACGAAAGAATAGAGGTTGGAATTTCCCCGCAGGGTAATATTGAAAACAACTATGATTTTATGTATGCCGACATAAGAAAATGGTGCGAAGATACGGGATATTGCGATTACATTCTGCCGCAGATTTATTTCGGTTTTAACAATTCGGTCAAGCCTTTTGAACAGACCCTGCGGGACTGGAGCGATATTGCATCACAGGGAGAAGTTAGACTGATAATTGGCCTTGCGGTATACAAAATCGGCGAGGAAAGCGAGTTTACCGACAATCAGGGAATAATTGCCCGGCAGGCTGAAATGGCGTTGTGTGAATGTCAGGGTGTTGCGCTTTACGCATACAACAATATGTTTGAAGTCGACTCTGATCTTGTTAACAGAATGGAAACGGAGATACAGTATGTCGCACAAATTCTTAGATCTTAATATGATTTTGTCATTATTCAGAATATTATGACAAATTGTAAAAAAAGTGTGAAAAGAATAGAGAATGTCATCAATTCATCACAAAAGCACTTGTAATTTTTCACCTGATATAGTATAATATTTATAAGCGTAATGCTGTAATTACATTTTTTCAGGAGGGATTTCGGTGTATAAAATAGTAACTAGAAAACAGCTTAACGAAAACGTTGTTTTAATGGAAATCGACGCTCCGTTTATTGCTGTTAAGGCTGAGGCAGGTCAGTTCATCATTTACAGAGTAGATGAGCATGGCGAAAGAGTGCCTCTTACTATTGCTGATTATGACAGGGAAAAAGGAACGATCACTATTATTTTTCAGGTAATCGGAGGCTCTACTATGGAGCTTGCCAAACTTAACGAGGGGGACTTCATTCATGATGTTGTCGGACCTCTCGGCGTTGCAACCGAGTATGAGGAGGGTGCAAAGAGAATTGCCGTAGTTGGCGGCGGAGTAGGCTGTGCAATAGCATATCCTCAGGCCAAAAAGCTTCACAATATGGGTGTACACGTCGATCTTATAGCAGGCTTCAGAAACAAAGATATTCTTATTCTTGAGGAAGAAATGAAGGCAGCTTCCACAGATCTTCACATTTGTACCGATGACGGTTCATACGGATACCACGGTTTCGTAACCAACAAGCTTCAGGAGCTTATCGACGGCGGCGCAAAGTTTGACGAGGTCATAGCTATCGGTCCTGTTCCTATGATGAAGTTTGTATGTAAGGTCACTGAGCCTTACGGTATCAAGACGCTTGTTTCCCTCAATCCTATTATGATAGACGGCACAGGTATGTGCGGCGGATGTCGTGTTACCGTTGACGGAAAGATCAAGTACGCTTGCGTTGACGGTCCGGACTTTGACGGTCACAAGGTTGATTTTGACGAGCTTATGAGAAGAAATTCAACTTATAAGGAAGATGAAAAGGCACATACGTGCAGACTTACAGGAGGTGTAAGATAATGCCAAATATGAGTTTGACTAAAACCCCTATAGCAGAGCAGGATCCAAAGGTAAGAGCTAGAAATTTCAAAGAGGTTACTCTGGGTTATACTCCTGAGGAAGCTATGGAAGAGGCAAAAAGATGTCTTAACTGCAAGCACAAGCCTTGCATGACAGGATGTCCCGTAAGCGTAAGGATTCCCGAATTTATCTCAAAGGTTGCAGCAGGAGAGTTTGAAGAGGCATATAAGATCATAAAGAGCACAAATGCGCTGCCTGCTGTCTGCGGTCGTGTATGTCCTCAGGAAAATCAATGCGAAGGCAAGTGTGTAAGGGGTATCAAGGGAGAGCCTGTTGGTATCGGCAGACTTGAAAGATTTTGCGCAGACTATATGTCCGATAAGCCTGTTGAAGTGGAAAAAGCTGAGCCTAACGGACATAAGGTGGCTGTGGTAGGAGCAGGACCCTCCAGTCTTACAGTTGCGGGAGATCTTGCAAAGCTTGGCTATGATGTTACGATTTATGAGGCTTTCCATACGGCGGGCGGCGTTCTGATGTACGGTATACCTGAGTTCAGACTTCCTAAGTCTATCGTTCAGCAGGAAATCGACAATCTTAAGGCTCTCGGAGTTAATATTATGACAAATATGGTTATAGGTAAGGTTCTTTCTATTGACGAGCTTATGGGTATGGGATATGAGGCTGTGTTCGTAGGTTCAGGTGCAGGTCTCCCGAGATTTATGGGTATCGAGGGCGAGGGACTTGTAGGCGTTTATTCC
>CAYNPW010000038.1:0-22380 GCA_964399215.1 uncultured Ruminococcus sp.
ATTTCGGGGCGGTGCACAGTTATCTATATGGGGGTTAATCAGTGTTTCCCTAAATCATTACAAAATATTTTTACCCTATCGAACCTTTCTTTTCCACCAAGTAAATAAGAAAGATACATTCCACCTTGTTGATATTCGCTTATCAGACCATATATTTTTCCACTTTCAAATATTTGATTACTATAAAACCAAGTATCATTTATTTTATCATCTGTACCGGTAATTAGTGATGTGCAAGATGAAGTATCAACCTTGATTTTGAATTTTGTTTCAAAAATCTGCATTGATCATTATCGCTCCCAATTTAAATTTTCAGATTAAAAGCTTAATATAACAAGCCTGCCTTTGCAATATTCCGCAAAGACAGGCTATTAATTATTCTACCGAAATAATATAGTAATAAACAGGCTGTCCGCCGTTGATAAGATTTACATCTACATTGGAGAACTTCGACGATACCTGCTTTCTCAAAGCCTCTGCCGCATCGTCGGTAACGTCCGCGCCGTAGAGAATGGTAACAAAGGAGCTGTCGCCCTTGATAAGCCTCTTGGTGAGCTTGTACGCCGCTTTTGCAAGGTCTTTATCCACGAATGAAAGCTTGCCGTTGTCCAGTGCAAGTATCTCGCCCTGCTTGATGGAATGTCCCTCGAAATCGGAGTCCCTTGCGGCAAAGGTTATCTGTCCTGTGGATACTCTTTCCAGCGCATTGGTCATTTCCATACGGTTGGTATTGAAATCAGCCTCCGGGTCAAACGCCAGCATTGCCGAAATACCCTGAGGGATAGTCCTTGTCTGGAGTACGCACACACGTCTGTCTGCAAGCTTGACTGCCTGTTCCGCCGCCATAATAATGTTCTTGTTGTTGGGAAGAACAAATACCGTCTCGGCAGGGCAGGACATAATAGCCGCCAGCAGGTCTTCAGTGGACGGGTTCATAGTCTGTCCGCCTCTTACGATACAGTCAACGCCGATATCGGAAAAAAGCGCCTCAATACCCTTTCCTGCGGCAACCGCAACAAATCCGAATTCCTTTTCGGGCTTGGCGGGAGTAAATTCCTGCTTAGCTTCCTTCTGCTTAGCCTCGTGCTGTAATTTCATATTTTCGATCTTAGGAAGATTTATATAGCCGAATTCCAAAGCCTTCTGGATAGCCTTTCCGGGATCGTTGGTGTGAACGTGTACCTTGATTATCTCGTCGTCCTCCACCACCACAACGCAGTCGCCGATAGTTTCAAGATAAGCTCTTAGCTTGGTGGAATTATCGCAGTCCCGCTTTTTGGTGATAAGCATTTCTGTGCAGTAGGTGAAATGAATTTCAGCGTCGTACTGTCCTACCGTGGAGGAAAAGTTCTCGATAGTCACGGTCTTAGCGTCCTCGGGAGCTTCCAGCGGAACTATCTCTCCGCCGTTGAAAATATCTCTCATAGCCTCGAAAATAATGACCAGACCCATTCCGCCTGCGTCCACAACTCCCGCTTTTGCCAGAGCCGGCAGCAGCTTGGGAGTTTCCTCCAGCGAAAGCTTAGCCTGCACGCAGACATCGTTCATAATTGCGGTAACGTCGTTGGTGCTGTGAAGTACCTCTCTTGCCTTTTCGGCGGACTCTCTTGCAACAGTCAGGATAGTACCCTCGGTAGGCTTCATAACTGATTTGTAAGCTCCCTGAACGCCCAGCTCCAGAGCGTTTACAAGGTCCTCTGCGCTCATATTTTCTTTGCCGGAAAGAGCCTTGGCAAAGCCTCTGAAAATAAGTGAAAGTATAACGCCCGAGTTTCCTCTTGCGCCCCTTAACAGGCAGGACGCCATAGTAAGCGCAACATTGTCGCAGTCGGTATCGGGCTTAAGGTTTTCAAGCTCCCTGACAGCGTTGCCTATGGTCATGGACATATTTGTTCCCGTATCGCCGTCGGGCACCGGGAAAACGTTGAGCTCGTCAACGGATTTCTTTTTATTATTTATACTGTGGGCCGCACTGATGAATGCGTTTTTTAGCAAACTTCCGTTTATCACTTGCTTTATCCTCCTAAATCAGTTAGTCATTTCGTCCACAAAAACGTTAACGGATTTTACATTAACGCCCGCCTGCTCGGTAAGCACAAAGTTTACCTTGTGAATAATACTGTCAACGATCGCACCAACGTTCACGCCGTAAGTCACTGTTATGTGCAGATCAACCACGAGCTCATCGCCGTCCTGTCTGATGATGACGCCTTTTGTGGTGTTTTCTTTTTTCAGTACAGCATAAACGCCTTGCTTAGCGCCGTAGGCGTTAAGACCCGCTACGCCGAAGCAGTTCTCAGCGGTATTGGAGATAAGCTGCCTGAGATAAGCGGTTGAAATTCCGATAGTCCCCAGATGATTTTTGACCTTTATCATTAAAACGCCTCCCGGTAAAAGAATACATAAATATATTTTATTATACCACACATAAATAATTTTTGCAAGGATTTTTGGAATATTTATTTTATTATTCAGAAATTACTTATAACATGGAAAAGGATCGCTTTTTTATAACGCTTCCCTGCGATTGACGTGTCTTTATAATTATGATATAATAATTCAGATATGATCAAACTTGGAAAGGATAACACTTATGAGCAAGCAAATAACTTTAGGAATAACCGCCCATGTTGACTCTGGCAAAACAACTTTATCAGAGGCGATTCTGTATCTGTCAGGCGAGATACGAAGTCCGGGCAGAGTAGACGACGGTAATTCCTTTTTGGATACTCACCGTATGGAAAAGCAGCGGGGTATAACCGTGTTTGCTCATCGTGCAGAGATCGAAAGAGGAGATAAGCTTTTTACGCTTCTTGACACTCCGGGACACGTTGACTTTTCCGCAGAAACTGAAAGAACCTTCAGCGTACTCGATTATGCCGTTATGGTTATAAGCGGCAGTGAAGGCGTTCAGTCACACACCGAAACCCTGTGGGAGCTTCTTGGAAGATATGGAGTACCTGTGTTTATTTTTGTAAATAAAATGGACATGAACGGTACTGACGGTTCAGTGATACTTGCACAGCTGAAAAATCGTTTGTCTGATGGGATAATAGATTTTACGGACTCTTGCTGCGAGGAGTTTTATGAAAACTGCGCTATGCAATGCGACAGAGCGGCTGAGGAGTATTTTGAAAACGGCAAAATATCCGACGAAAGCATAATTTTGTCGGTAAGGGAAAGAAAAATTTTCCCTTGTCTGTTTGGTTCTGCCCTTAAAATGCAGGGCATTGAAGAGTTTCTGTGCGCACTGGAGCGTTTTACAGACGAGCCTGAAAGAGAAACGGAATTCGGTGCAAGAGTGTATAAAATCTCCGAGGACGATAAGGGCAGGAGACTGACAAATATCAAGATAACAGGCGGTTGTGTAAATGTCCGCGACAGTATAGAGTATGTGAATGTTATGGGAGAAACAGTTACAGAAAAGATCAGCGAAATAAGATTTTACAGCGGCGGGAAATATCGTTCATCAGATACCGCTCCAACAGGCTCGGTGTGCGCTTTGCTTGGCTTTTCCCAGACCTACTCGGGACAGGGGATCGGAGTTGAGAAAAGCTCTTTTACGCCTGTATTAGAGCCTGTTATGACTTATTCTCTGGAGCTTCCCGAGGGCGCGGATGTGTATAAAATGCTTGAAAATCTCCGCAGACTGGAGGAGGAAGATCCGGCCCTGAATGTTCTTTGGAATGAACAGCTCAGAAAGATACACGTCAGACTTATGGGAGAGGTACAGCTTGAAATACTGTCGGAAATCATAAAGGAGCGCTTCGGTGAAACCGTCATGTTCGGTCAGGGTACTGTCACCTATAAGGAAACCATTGAAGATACGGTAGAGGGCGTGGGGCATTATGAACCCTTACGTCACTATGCAGAAGTTCATCTGATTTTAGAACCGCTAGAAAGAGGCTCGGGACTTGTGTTTGATACTCTGTGCAAGGAGGATGATCTCGACCGTAACTGGCAGAGTCTTATTCTCACTCATCTTGAAGAAAAAATGCACCTGGGAGTGCTGACCGGATCGCCCATAACAGATATGAAAATAACACTTGCCGCAGGAAAAGCGCACCTGAAACACACCGAGGGAGGAGATTTCAGACAGGCTACCTACCGTGCGGTAAGACAGGGCTTGCGAAAGGCGAAAAGCGTACTTTTAGAACCATATTACAGTTTTAGGCTTGAGATCCCCACAGAATGCGCCGGCAGGGCGATGACGGATATTCAGCAGATGAACGGGGAGCTTGAGCCTGTTGAGACCGACGGAGAGTTCACTTTCCTGCGCGGAACTTGTCCTGCGGGGGAAATGGGTAATTACCAGCAAGAGGTCACCGGCTATACGAGAGGACGCGGGAGGCTGTTTTGTTCCTTTGCCGGATATGACAGGTGCAGAAATGAAACGGCAGTCATAGCTGAAATAGGCTACAACTGCGATAAAGATATTACAAATACTGCGGATTCTGTATTCTGCTCTCACGGAGCGGGTTTTAACGTCAGGTGGGATAGAACAGAGGAATATATGCATCTGCCCGCCGTTCTTAAAAAAGTAGGTCAGGAGGAAGAACGTATTTTGTCCTATCACCGAGCCGAAAGCTATGTTGGCAGAGCGGCTGAGGACAGGGAGCTTATGGAAATATTTGAACGTACCTACGGAGCTGTAAAAAGAGATCCCGTAAAGGCATTCAAATCAGTTAAAAAGCCTGTGGCATACAAGGGGAAAAAGCCGGTTGTGCCTACAGGTCCGGAGTATCTGCTGGTGGACGGATATAATATTATTTTTGCGTGGGACGAACTGAAAGCAATAGCAAAGGACAATCTTGACGCCGCTCGCAGTCAGCTTATAAATAAGCTGTGCAATTATCAGGGCTACAGACTGTGCGAGCTTATTCTGGTATTCGATGCATATAAGGTAAAAGGTACGCACAGGGAAGTCGAAAAGTTCGGAAATATCAGCGTAGTGTACACTAAGGAACACGAGACTGCCGATACCTTCATAGAGAAAGCTGTGCACAAGCTTTGCAGAAATAATAAGGTGAGAGTAGCTACCTCCGACGGAATGGAGCAGGTCATCATACTCGGAAACGGCGCTTTGAGGGTTTCGGCAGAAGAATTTCACGAGGAAGTCCAAGCGGCGGAAAATGCCATACGTGAGTATATCGAAGAGCTTAACGGAAGAAAGCTGTGATATCCTGTGCTAACTGTCAATAGACTCCAATTTGCAGTCGGTATAGTAATGCATAAGAATTTCTTTGTATGTGCTTCCGCCTGCGGCAAGAGAATTTGCTCCATACTGGCTCATTCCCACTAAATGTCCGTATCCCAGTGAATGAAAGGTAAATTCACCGTCTGAATAGCCGGCTTCAAAGCATGGCGAGGGTATACCCATAAGCTTTGTGAATTCGGTAACAGAAATGTCTTTTTCTCCTGCTTTTACAGAGATAACATAGCCCCGCTCATTGGCTGTCAGCTCTATCCACTTTGCAGGATTTGCGCCTAAGCTGTAATCCGAAAGTATTTCCTTTACGGCATCGGAGGTCATAGTTATTTCCGTTTCAACTCCGTTTATTTCAAGGTCTGATTTACTTTCAACCGACTGCAGATATGGTATATCCTGACCCCATGCAGTTTCTGCGGATTCGGTGTTTCCCGAAGAAATTGCATGGAATGCCGCTATTACAGGCTCGTTTTTATATGTAAGTATCTCAGGCGCAGACCGTACTGCGTCTTTGACTTTTTCGTAAGCGGATCGGTAGTCATCTCCGTAGAATTCCTGTGCTTGAGTTTCTGTAAAAAAGTCCTGATAAAGAGATGTATCATCGCTGATGAGTCCGCCGCAGAGATTTTCCGTAGGAGATTGCTGCTCAGCCTGATATCTGCGGACTATGTATGTGCGGGCAAGTACGACTTGTGCCTTTAAAGCCTCGTCCTCAAAATCAGCAGGCATCTGTGCCAGAACTGCGCCTATGAGGTAATCCTCCAAGGAATAAGTTTCAAGCTTTTCCTTTTCTGTAAAATATATTCCGATTTCCATGTCTCCTGTTATTTCAGACGAAGCGGATTCAGCCTGAGATTTGCCTCCTATAAACGCAAGACAAGGGATAACACCCATAAATATGATGAAAATAACTGCTGTTTGTATGTAGTCTTTCACGGCTTGATGTCCTTTCTTTTTTATGTTTTCCGCGTATTATTGCTCCTCAGTATTATTATATGCGGGATTTTGCGGGTTAAGAACATATGAAACTTGATTTTATTCAAATTTCAAAATAGTCTCAGTTTTATCGGAATTTGATGTTTTAATGCATATTTTTGCAACTTGGTATTTTAAATCCGCCAAAATTCATTCTTGTTATCGGAAAATTAACATTGTTTCAATCAATATATGAATAATCCGACTTGACAAATTGCAAAAAAGAATGTATAATATAAAGAAATACATATTCAGAGAAAGCGAGTTGAAACATAGTGATAAATGATACAGCAAGGTCAATGCTGCGCGAAAGATTTGTTGCGAATAATACTATTGACCCGAAGAATTATGAAAAGTACGTGGTAAAAAGGGGACTTCGCAACGCCGACGGCACCGGCGTAATGGCGGGGCTCACTAATATTTGTAACGTTCACGGTTATGTTGTCAACGAGGGCGAGAAGTCGCCTATACCCGGTCAGTTGATTTTCAGAGGTTATAATATCAACGATCTGGTTGCCAATGTTGTTAAAGAGAACCGTTTCGGTTTTGAGGAGGTAGTTTACCTTCTGCTCATAGGAGATCTGCCAAACCGTGATGAGCTGGATGCTTTTAAAAGTATTATCGCGGAAAACAGACCGCTTCCCGATAACTTTTTCGAGGATATGATACTTAAAGCGCCGTCCAAAAATATAATGAACAAAATGTCAAGAGCTATGCTGGCTCTGTATTCATACGACGAGGATCCTGAAAGTCTTTCGCCTGAGTTTGAAATGGCTACGGCAATTTCGATCATTTCCAAGCTTCCGAATATTATGACATCGGCTTATCAGGTCAAGAGAAGAACCTTTGACGGTGCGAGCATGTATATGCATCCGCTCGATCCTTCACATTCTACAGCGGAAATGATCCTGTCGGCTATCAGACCTGACAGACAGTATACCGATAGGGAGGCTAAGCTCCTTGATATACTTATGATGCTTCACGCTGAGCACGGCGGAGGAAATAACTCCACATTTACCTGCCGTGTGCTGACCTCGTCAGGTACAGATCCTTATGCGGCGTATTCTGCTGCTATCGGTTCTCTGAAAGGACCGCGTCACGGCGGAGCAAATCTAAAGGTTGCGGCAATGCAGAAGTGTATAAAGGACAATGTTGCCGATTGGGATGACGAAGGTCAGGTTGCTGACTTCCTGATCAAGATACTCAATAAAGAGGCTTTTGACCATTCGGGACTTATTTACGGTATGGGACACGCAGTTTATACTCTGTCAGATCCGAGAGCCGTAATTCTCAAGGAAAATGCAAAGAGCATGGCTGAGGGTACGGAATTTGAGAAAGAATACAGGCTCCTTGAGACTGTGGAGAGACTTACTCCCGAGCTGTTTTTGAAGGTAAAGGGCAATGATAAGGCTATGTGCGCCAATGTCGATATGTACTCGGGATTTGTTTACAGAATGCTTGGTATTCCCGAGGATCTGTTTACGCCTATGTTTGCGGTATCCAGAATGCCGGGCTGGTGCGCTCACAGATTTGAGGAGATCGTTACCGGCAAGAGAATTATCAGACCTGCATATAAGGCTGTTAACAAAGAAAAAGAGTATGTACCTCTTTCAGAAAGATAAAAGGGAATTAAAAGGCGGATCTGAATCTGCCTTTTAATTGGCATGATATGCATAATAGGATAAATATTATTTCGTAAAAAACTTGCAAAACCAAATAAAGTGTGATATAATAGAATTGAGTATTTATGCTCGATTCTATTTTTATTTTGAGTGATTGGAGTGATTTATTGAAAAAGCTGAAAATGGCTGCCGTCGGCTTGTGCGTACTTGCTCTCAGCGGGTGCTCGGCTGTAAGCTTTACAGTTGACGGATTGCTGAATGCACCTAAGCTCACTGAGGAGCAGAGCGAAATTCATCAGGCTCTTATTGCCAGCGTGGGCAGCAATATCACTCTTAAATATCCAAAAAGCGGAGAAAACCGTTCGGCATACGTTATTGCAAATATTGACAAAGAGCCCGATAATGAGGCATTGGTGTTTTATGAATATAACTCGGGAGATATCGGCGACAACGGTCTGAGGGTAAATGTTCTTGATAAGGACGAAAACGGAAATTGGTATTCGGTTAAAGAGCTTGCAGGCGCGGGTACAGACGTTGACAGAGTTATTATTTCTCCTATGGGCGATTACAACCAGATAGATGTGCTTGTGGGATATCAGACTATTACCAGTGAGGACAGAACTCTGGAAATTTACAGCTATCGTGACGGTGATTTCAATCGGGTAGGTCTTGATACTTACTCCGTGCTGGAGACACTTGATATTAATTCGGACGGATATAACGAGCTTATAACCATTGAAAGAAGTACCAATGCGGAAACGGGCGCTGTAACGGCGCAGGCGTCACTGCTGTATGTTGACGGCGGCGAGATCGTCAAAGAGGACGTTATAGATATGTGCTCCAATGTAGTATCCTATGCGTCGTCTGTCACAGGCTTGCTGAATAAAGAGCATGAGGCGATTTTTGTAGACGGTATAAATGCAGACGGTAATTTGCAGACTGAGATAGTTTATTACCGATATGCAAGCTTGCAGAATCCCATGCAGATAAGCTCCGATAAGCTGCTGCCCAGATGTACGCGTCCTGTCGGATATTACAGTGCGGACATAGACGGCGACGGCATTGTGGAAATACCGTACACTCAGCCTATGACAGGATACGAGAATGCGATCTCGGACGAAATGGTTTATCTGACAAGCTGGAACGTCTATGAGGACTTTTTCAGCCTTAATGAAAAGTACAGAGGCTATTATGCACTGTCCGACGGGTATTTTCTTTCATTCCCGAACCGCTGGAGGGATTTGGTGACAGTGAAAAGGGATACCGATACGGGCGAAATGGTCTTTTATAAATACGGCGGAGATATTAACAGTACTATGGAGGAGGTTATGAGAATTGCGGTGTCCTCCAAAAATATGTCGGACGATTATATAAACGACGGTTACACTGTTATCGACAGCAAGGGACAGCTCGATTATTTGGTAAAGCTCCCTGCGGATAAAAGAGAACAGCTTATTCTCACCATTGACGAGGTGCAGAATAATTTCTATATTGTTGAATAGTATTGATGCTTATTTTTATTCAGTCTTAATTAATAGCGACTGAAGGTAAGTATGACATGAAGATTTCAGAGAGGAGAGCTGATTATGAAAAAAGTACTTGTATGCGAGGATGAAGATTCTATTCGTGAATTTGTGGTGCTTAATCTTGCAAGAAGCGGCTACGAGGTAGTTGATGTAAACTGCGGTGAGGAGGCTCTTAAGGCTTACGAAGAGAATGAGGGAGCTTTCGATATTGCTCTGCTGGATATTATGATGCCCGGTATAGACGGTATGCAGGTGTGCAAAAAGATACGTGAAAAGAGCAACTCTATCGGTATTATTATGCTGTCTGCCAAAAGTCAGGAAATGGACAAGATATCCTGTCTGATGAGCGGCGCAGATGATTATATAACAAAGCCCTTTTCCATTTCCGAGTTAATTGCGAGAGTTGACGCCGTATGCAGGCGTGTAAACCGTTCAAGCTCCAAACCCGAGGAGGCGTCCACTATTGTTTCAGGTCCTTTTACTCTTAATCTTAAGAGCAGAACCGTTTTCAAGAACGGCGCTCAGATAGACCTTACTCAGGTGGAATACCAGATAATGGAGTATTTCTTTAAAAATCAGAATACGGCTCTTGACCGTTCCAGTATTTTAAATCATATCTGGGGAGAGAGCTATTACGGCGACGATAAGATAGTTGACGTAAATATCAGAAGAATCAGAATGAAAATTGAGGACGAGCCCTCAAATCCCAAGTATATTCTGACTATCTGGGGCTTTGGCTATAAATGGTCAGGCGGAAATTCATAACAGGATTGGAGAATTGGCTTTGAACAATTCGGTCAGAAAACACAGGCGGGTAAGTCACAGCATAACAAGACATTGGCTGAGAAACAGTCTGGGCGTGGTAGCGCTTATACTGGTCATTATAGAGATACTGCTGATCTTCTTTGTTAGGAGCTATTATTACAGTTCTGCAAAGCAGTATGTGACCTCGAAAATGAATGTGGTCACAGCGGCAGTGCTTAATTCATCGGACGATACTACAAATTATAATTCTGAGATACGCAGTCTTGTGGAAGGCTACGATGAAAAGGATAAGATCGAGCTTATGGCGATAACCGCTGACGGAAGCGTTGACGTTACCTCGTCGGGCTTTTCTCCTCCGCAGGGGGATAATATGAGCGACTATGAGGAGGCTAAGAAATCCTCCTCGGGAATTGCGACGCAGATATACGATCTGGCTACGGGTGAAAAGGTCATTGCCGTGACTGCGGTAATTTCGCCCAAGGGCTGCGAATACGAGGCGCTGAGAATGCTGTCCTCGATGAAAAACGTGGATAATCAGATATGGGTCATCTCGCTGATAATTACGGTAATTGCCGCAGCGATAATTTTGCTTGTTATGTTTACGGGACTGTTCTTTATCAAGTCCATTGTAATACCTATAAGGAGTATTGCGGACATTACCCATAATTATGCCAAGGGAGATTTTTCCAAGCGTATTGAAAAGGAATCTGAGGACGAACTGGGCGAACTATGCGACTCAATAAATAACATGGCGGAGGAACTGTCAAATACCGATCAGATGAAGAACGAGTTTATTTCTTCCGTTTCTCATGAGTTAAGGACTCCTCTGACAGCGATCAAGGGCTGGACGGAGACTGTTGCATCAATGTACGGTGATGTTGAGACCTTTAAAAAAGGTATGCGTGTTATCACCAGCGAGACAGAAAGACTTTCCCAAATGGTTGAGGAACTTCTGGATTTCTCTAGAATTCAGGATAACAGGCTTACGCTTATTATGGACACTATAGATATTCTTGCAGAGCTGGGAGAGACGGTACTGATCTATCAGGAGCGTGCAAAGGTGCTGGGGATCACGCTTAATTACTTTGAGCCTAAAATGCTTCCGTTTGTGTATGGTGATAAAAACAGGCTGAGACAGGTGTTTATCAATATAGTGGACAATGCGATAAAGTATTCCGACAGAGGCGATACCGTTTCGGTCGAGGCTTACGAGGAGGATAATGAGATATGCATTTCCGTTTCGGATACGGGCATCGGTATTTCCAAGGAAGATCTGCCTAAGATCAAGCAGAAGTTCTTTAAGGCAAATCACACAAGACGAGGCTCCGGCATCGGTCTTGCGGTTGCAGACGAGATAATCCAGCGGCATGGAGGTACTCTTAGCATTAACAGCGAGCAGAATGTGGGTACTACGGTCATGATAACTCTGCCTTGTATCGAGCAGAAGGAAAATCCCGAAAATCAGGCTACGGTTGATGTTGAGCTTATTTCCACAGATCCTGATGCACCTGTAAATTATCCGGAAGAAACGGATAAAATATCTGAAAATAATAAAAAAGAAGATAGTTTCATAGTTAATGAAAGGAACGAAGCTGATGAGCAGTAATTCTCAGGAAAATTTGCCTAAAGAGAAGTTTAAGTCAAAAATAGGAGGACAGGCTGTTATCGAGGGCGTTATGATGAGAGGTATAGACAAAGCGTCTATGGCCAACAGGATGCCCGACGGTACTATAGACCTGGAAATATGGGATATAAAAGCGGGCAGCGCATGGTACAGAAAATGCCCCTTTATCCGAGGGATTTTCAGTTTTCTGATTTCAATGATAGACGGTTATAAGTGCATTACGCGTTCTGCCGACAAGCAGATGACCGATGATGACGATGAGGAACTGACAAAATTTGAAGTATGGCTTAACGATAAGCTTGGAGATAAGCTTATGCCTGTAATATCTGGTATAGCAATGGTTCTGGGCGTCGTGCTGGCTTTGTTTTTGTTTATGTGGGTTCCTTCGGCTCTTATCAAGCTTATAGATACATATATTATTGCGCTTAATACAGTAGTGAAAAACATTATTGAGGGACTTATGAAAATTGCGATTTTCGTAGGGTACACATCCGCAACCGCTCTTATGAAGGATATGAGGCGGCTTTACGAGTATCACGGCGCGGAGCATAAGACTATTGCGTGCTACGAGCACGGTGTGGAGCTTACTCCTGAAAATGTTAAGAAATTCATACGCTTTCATCCGCGCTGCGGAACAAGCTTTATTTTCCTGGTGCTTTTTATAAGTATTTTTATCAATACGATTTTCAGAGTTTCCTGGGCAAACGTGCTGTTGAGAGTGGTTATAAAAATAGCCTTACTGCCTGTTGTAACGGGTATCGCTTACGAGCTTATCAGACTTGCCGGCAGATATGACAATCTTGCAACAAAAATAATTTCCGCTCCCGGACTATGGATACAGCGTATTACGACAAGAGAGCCTGAGACGGACGAGATAGAATGCGCTATTTCGGCATTAAAGGCGGTAATCCCCGAAAATAAGGAAGATGACGTATGGTAAAAACATATAAGGAGCTTCTTTCTCAGGGAGAAGAAAGGCTGAAAAAAGCAGGAGTTGAGGACGTTAAGCTCAATAGTGCGGAGCTGCTTGCCAAGGCGCTTGAAAGCGACTGCCGCAGCGAAGATTTTTCCTTGAGCCTTGACGATAAGGCTGAAAAATCTGTATGCAGCTGCTTTTTTCAAATGATAGAAAGACGTATTAACGGAGAACCGTTGCAGTATTTAATAGGAGAATGGGAGTTCTACGGACTGACCCTAAAAGTCGGCGAGGGAACGCTTATTCCGAGACAGGATACGGAAACTCTTGTGGATCTGGTTATAGATAAGTACAAAAAATTGGATAGATTAACTGTAGCCGATCTGTGCTCGGGAACAGGCTGTATAGGAATTGCGCTGGAGAAAAATCTCCGCTGCGACGAGGTATTCTGCGTTGAAAATTCCCCCAAATCGGCGGAATATCTTAAAGAAAATCTGAAGCTTAACGGTTCGCGGGCTCAGCTTATTTTGGCAGACGTACTTGATGAAAGTACGCTGAAAAAGCTTCCTCAGGCTGATGTTATCGCCTGCAATCCTCCGTATCTGACTAAAGCGGATATGGAAAATTTGCAGAAAGAGGTATCATTTGAGCCTTCTGAGGCGCTTTTCGGCGGAGAGGACGGACTGGACTTCTATCGGGGCGTCACAAGAATTTGGAAATCAAAGCTTAAAGACGGCGGTATGCTGATTTATGAGATAGGTATAGGGCAGGAGGACGAGGTAATGAGAATTCTCATCCAGCATGGGTTTAAGAATGTCCGCTGCCGTAAGGATCTGTGTGGTATAAACCGATGTGTTTATGGGTTTTACAGCCCAAATCAGCTAAATGTCCAATTAATTGGACAATAATCAAAATTTGCTTTGCAGTCCAGACAAACGGACAGTTAGTATGCTATAATGTAAATATAGGGTGAGATACCCGTATTTTAACACGAAAGGAAAATAGAAATGGCTATTGACAAGAAGAAAAAGGACAGCGCTAAGCCTGTCGTAAAGATCACCGACGCAGAGGAAAAGAAGAAGGCGCTTGCTACTGCTATTGCTTACATAGAAAAGCAGTTCGGCAAAGGTGCGATAATGAAGCTTGGCGACGCTAAGGCTATGGATATCGAATCTATACCTACAGGCTCTATGACGCTGGATATCGCTTTGGGTATCGGCGGTATTCCGAGAGGAAGAATCATTGAAATATACGGACCCGAATCCTCCGGTAAAACTACGGTTGCACTTCACGTTATTGCAGAAACTCAGAAAATGGGAGGCGAAGTAGCGTTTATCGACGTTGAGCATGCTCTTGACCCTATCTATGCAAGAAAACTAGGCGTAGATATTGATAATATGCTGGTTTCTCAGCCTGACAGCGGCGAACAGGCTCTTGAGATCGCTGAGGCTCTGGCGCGTTCGGGCGCTGTGGACTGTATCGTTATAGACTCCGTGGCGGCTATGGTAACAAAGGCTGAGATCGACGGCGAAATGGGAGACACTCATGTGGGTCAGCTTGCGAGACTTATGTCGCAGGCTATGAGAAAGCTGACATCTGTTATTTCCAAATCAAATACCACCGCGATATTTATAAATCAGATTCGTGAGAAGATCGGCGTTATGTATGGTAATCCCGAGACTACTCCCGGAGGACGTGCGCTGAAGTTCTATGCTTCAGTAAGGATCGAGGTAAGACGAGGCGAGCAGATCAAGGACGGCGGCGAGGTCATAGGTAACCGTACAAAGTGTAAGGTCGTTAAAAATAAGGTTGCTCCTCCCTTTAAGGAGTGTGAATTCGATATTCTTTACGGTAAGGGCGTTTCACGCGTCGGCGAGGTCCTGGATATTGCCGTGGAGCTTAATATTGTTAAAAAGGGCGGGGCTTGGTTCAGCTACAATGAGACCAAGCTTGGTCAGGGACGTGAAAATTCTAAACAGTATCTGTTGGATAATCCTGATATTATGAGTGAGATCGAGGAAAAAATCAAGGCGTTCGACGCCGACGAGGTTCTGGCTCCCACAAAATCCAAGAAAAAGTCAAAGCTTGAGGAAAAGGCTAATGAGAGCGCAGGCGCTGATACGGATAATAATAATGACGAGTCCCAGATCAAGCAGTCTACAGCGGATATACCTGTTGTAAATCCCGAAGATGATTTTGAAGAATTTGCGCCTGTGGATATAAGCGACTTGGGAGAATAGTAAATGCTGAAGGTCACAAATGTTTCCAGGTATAAGGGAATGACTTATATGATCGAGTTTGAGGGTAAAGAGCCTGAATTTCTCAATCAGCAGACGGTGAATATGTTTAATCTCAGGGCAGGCGCAAGTCTGCCTTTGTCTGCGTGGGAGGAGATAAAATCAGAGGAGGAATACCGTAAGGCAAAAGAACGAGCGCTGTATCTTCTGGATTATAAGGATTACTCTTATGTCGATCTTTTTCATAAACTTGAGAAAAATTACAGTGAGGATACCTGCTACCGTGTAATGGATAAAATGGTGGAAATGGGCGCAATAAACGATCGGCGTTACGCCGAGGGTCTTGCGAGGCATTATGTGGAGGTCAAGAAGTTCGGAAGGTACAGAGCGCTGCGTGAAATGCGGCAGAAAGGTCTGACCGCTCAGGTTGCCGAGGAGGCTCTTGAGGAATACGATGACAGCTATTATGAGAGGCTTTATGAGCTTGTGGAGAGTAAGTATCTCAGATACCTGGACGACGATAAAGGAATTACCAAAACTAAAAATGCTCTGGTTAGATACGGTTACGGTTATGATCTGATAAATGAGGTTTTAAAAGATATAGAGGAGGAATACAGCGGAGAGGATTGAACGCATGTATATTTTTCTCTAAAAATCAGCATTTTTCGGCAAAATTCTATGAAATACGCATAATTATTTGATCAAAGATAAAAGTTATGTGAAAAACATTGAAAAGACTTGACAAATCAATCCAAAAGTGCGATAATAAATAAGATTAAGAAATATTTAAGAAACAGAACTGGTTTCTGTCGATTGGAGATTGCATATTATGTCTACAAGAGTGGGAATGGTTTCGCTGGGATGTCCTAAAAATCAGGTGGACGCCGAGCACATGCTTTATGATTTGAGACAGAACGGCTTTGAAATCGTGGCGGACGCCGCACTTGCCGACGTTGTTGTCATAAATACCTGTGGATTTATCGAGTCCGCCAAGCAGGAGGCAATAGATACTATCCTTGAATTCTGTACTCTTAAGCAGGAGGGCAGAATTAAGGCTGTAATTGCTACCGGATGTCTTGCGGAGCGTTATAAAGACGAAATGATAAAAGAAATTCCCGAGCTTGACGCTGTTATCGGGTTAGGTTCAAACGATAAGCTTGTGGACATCGTAAGACAGATTTACAGTGACGGCAGTATGCCTGTTTGTGCTTACGGAAGCAAGACAGATCTGCCAATGGAGGGCGGAAGAATTATTTCTACCGAACCTTTTTATGCATATCTGAAAATTGCAGAGGGCTGTTCAAACTGCTGTACATATTGTGCTATTCCGTCGATCAGAGGACGCTACCGCAGCCGTAAAATGGAGGACATTATTTCCGAAGCCAAGTGGCTTGCGGAAAATGGAGTTACCGAGATCGTTGTTGTTGCGCAGGATACTACCCGTTACGGCGAGGACATTTACGGAAAATCAATGCTGCCAGAGTTATTGAGGGATCTTTGCCGTATCGAGGGATTTAAATGGATAAGAACGCTTTACTGTTATCCTGAGAGAATTACCGATGAGCTGCTTGATACTATTGCGGCGGAGGATAAGCTGGTAAAATACCTTGATATGCCTATACAGCATTGCAACGGTAAGATACTGTCAGCTATGAACAGATGTGGTAACAGGCAGTTCCTTACCGATTTGATTAAGAAAATCAGAGAAAAAATTCCCGATATTATACTTAGAACCACGCTGATAGCAGGATTTCCCGGAGAGACTGAGGAACAATTTGAGGAGCTTTGCGAGTTTGTCAAGGAAATTCAGTTTGAAAGACTGGGATGCTTTGCATACTCTCCCGAGGAGGGCACAAAGGCGTACGATATGCCTGACCAGATTCACCTTAAAGTCAGGGAACGCAGAGCAGATATTATTATGGAAGAACAGATGATCATTTCTGACAGACTGAACGAAAAAGCAATGGGCAAGAACTTTGAGGTGGTCTGCGAGGGCTTTGACAGATATGCAGAATGCTACTTTGGCAGAAGCGCTGCGGACGCTCCGGAAATCGACGGAAAAATCTTTTTTGACAGCGATAAAAAAATCAGAGTGGGTGAGTATGTCAAGGTAATTGTAGACGATACGCTTGACTATGATCTTATCGGTTCAAGAACAGACTGACGGCGGAGGATTTACAAATGAATTTACCAAATAAACTTACTGTAATGAGAGTGGCTCTGATACCGTTTTTTATGCTGTTTGTGTTGTTTTTTAAGATACCGTATCACATGGTATGGGCTTTGGTGATTTTTGCTATTGCCTCTGTCACAGATTTCCTTGACGGAAAGATCGCAAGAAAAAACAACTTGGTGACTACCTTCGGTAAATTTCTTGACCCATTGGCAGATAAGCTGTTGGTTATGACTGCGCTGATATGCTTTGCTTTTGAGCGCTGGATAGACCCTATTTCGGTTATTATCATACTTTCACGAGAATTTATGGTAACGGGATTGAGACTGGTAGTTGCAGGCGAGGGCGTTGTGGTTGCCGCAGGAATTTGGGGCAAGCTGAAAACCGCATTCACTATGATAGCGCTTATTGCGATCATGGCGCTGCAGATCTTCTTTCCTGCACCAAAGGGTCAGCTTGATTTCAATATGTTCATCGCAAATGAAGTGCTTATCTGGATAGCTGTAGTTCTTACGGTAATTTCCGGCGGTATTTATCTTAAAGCTTATTGGAAATATATCGATTCAAGCAAGTAAAATGATCTTCTTATGATAAGCTTATAATTGACGTTATTCTCAATATATTGTCTTTGTGTCGCAGAAAGTCGTTTTATCATAGAATAGTAGTATAGTTAATGCTGTTATTCATACAATAAAATATTATAAAATGCATATCAGCAAGAGTAAGCGCAGAGAAGTCTTAAGAGAGAAGCCGTTTGGTGCAAGGCTTTGACGGACTGCGTCCGAAGTGCGGCTGACAGCAGGGAGAGAGGAAAGATTTTTAGGGAACAATATCCCAATGGAAATTCAGTATTCCTCCCCGTATATCTGCGTTAAGGAGCTTGAGCTGTGCGGTGGTAAACGGCACAGAAAATCGGAGTGGAACCGTAGAAAAATTTTCTGCCTCCGAAGACCTTTAATCGGTCTTCGGAGGATTTTTTATAAATAAACAATGAGGTGTAGTAATGAATATTATAGAGAGCATAAAATATGACATTCAAACAATTAAGGACAGAGATCCTGCGGCGACAAGTACTCTTGAAATTCTCACCTATTCGGGACTTCATGCTGTTGCCTTTTACAGAGTGGCGCATTGGTTTTATTTAAAAAAACACAAGGTGCTCGCAAGAATTATTTCACAGTTTGCCCGAATGCTGACCGGTATTGAAATTCATCCGGGAGCTAAAATCGGCAAGGGACTGCTTATAGACCATGGATCGGGAGTTGTTATCGGAGAAACTGCGGAGATCGGCGACTACTGTCTGCTGTATCAGGGCTGCACTCTGGGCGGTACAGGTAAGGACCACGGAAAGCGTCATCCTACGCTTGGCAACAACGTTATGGTGGGCTGCGGCGCAAAGGTTCTCGGTCCTTTTAAAGTAGGGGATAACGCAAAAATTGCGGCAAATGCGGTTGTTCTTGAATCTGTTCCCGCAAACTCTACCGCTGTGGGAGTTCCCGCAAGAATTGTAAAGCAGGACGGTAAGCGTACTATTGATCTGGATCAGGTGCATATTCCCGATCCTGTGGCGCAGGAGCTTTGTTCGTACAGAATAAGAATTGAAAAGCTGGAGAAAAAAATAAAGGCTCTGGAAGAAAGTAAATGAAAAATATATTTTGGATAATGAAATATAAATCGAAAAGAGGTTAAAATTATGAATATCTACAACACATTAACTCACAGGATCGAGGAATTTGTTCCGAATGAGGCAGGAAAGGTCGCTATGTACACATGCGGCCCAACCGTGTATCATTTCGCGCATATCGGAAATTTACGCAGTTATATTATGGAGGATGTACTTGAAAAGTATCTCCGGTATGACGGTCTGGACGTTAAGCGTGTTATGAACATTACCGATGTCGGACATTTGACCTCCGACGGAGACACAGGCGATGATAAAATGCTGAAAGGCGCAAAAAGAGAGCACAAAACAGTTATGGAGATTGCAAAATTCTACACTGACGCTTTCTTTGCAGACTGCGCTAAGCTTAATATCAAAACTCCCGATGTTGTTGCGCCGGCTACTGAGTGTATCGACGATTTCATCAAGGTTATTTCTGCTCTTATTGAAAAAGGCTACGCTTACGAGGCGGGCGGAAATATCTATTTTGACACCTCAAAGCTCGATGATTACTATGTTTTCCATAATTTCACTGAGGAGGACCTGGAGGAAGGCGTCCGCGAGGGCGTTGAAAAGGACGAAAATAAAAAGAACAAAGCGGATTTTGTATTGTGGTTCACTAAATCCAAATTTGACGATCAGGAATTGAAGTGGGATTCTCCTTGGGGAGTGGGTTACCCAGGCTGGCATATTGAATGCTCCTGCATTTCTATGAAAAATCTGGGAGAATACCTTGATATTCACTGCGGCGGAGTGGATAATATTTTTCCTCACCATACTAATGAGATAGCTCAGTCTGAGGCTTATGTGGGACATAAGTGGTGCAACTACTGGTTCCATGTACATCATCTTAATACGGGCAGCGGTAAAATGTCCAAATCGAAGGGTGAATTTCTGACAGTTTCTCTCCTTGAAAGCAAGGGATACGATCCACTGATTTACAGATTTTTCTGCTTACAGTCTCATTACAGAAAATCACTGGTGTTCACATACGAAAATCTTGATAATGCAAAAGCGGCTTATGAAAAACTTATTTCAAGGATTGCACAGCTTGTGTCCGCAGAAAATAAGGGCGATGTAGTATCTGAGGATTTTGACAGACTTAAATTTGCTTTTATTTCAGCTATGAACGAGGACTTGAATACCTCAAACGCTATAACTGCGTTGTACGACGTACTAAAGGCAAATACGTCAGCGAAAACAAAGCTTGCTCTTATAGAGAATTTTGACAAGGTGCTTTCGCTGGATTTGGTAAAGTCCGCAGAAAAATTTTCACGTGATAAAAAGGTCGGAGATGTTCCGGCAGAGGTAATGGCTCTTGTTGAGGAAAGACAGGCAGCGAGAAAAGCAAAGGATTTTGCAAGAGCTGATGAGATCAGAGAAAAGATCGCAGCTTTAGGATATGCTGTCAAGGAAACAAGACAAGGTACGGAAATCACAAAGATATAACGGAAAGGACAGAAAATGAAAAAGAACGGCAATAGCTATAACGTTTCGGATAAAAGCAGAAGATTTCGCACATACTTTCAGTTTTCGATGATAGGTATTTGCTTTATTGCTGTGTTTGCGCTGTTTTATGCCTGTCAGAGTGCAGGAAGCAGTTCAGGCAATCTTAATCCCGACGACGTTGAAATAATTCAGTATCAACTTCCTGAGGACAACGCTCCCGTAGTTGTTTTTGAGACTTCAATGGGTACGTTCAAGGCAGTAGTGTATGAAGACGAGGTCCCTGAGTTTGCTAAATATTTTATTGACCTTGTAAACGAGGGTTATTATGACGGCACACATATTTTTGCCGTACAGGACGGAGTTTATTTTATGGGAGGTTCAAAATCTACGGACGGCACTGATACCGACGACACGGATAAGGAAATGCTGGATCCTGAAATAACGCCTGCTTTGTGGCCTTTCAAGGGAGCCCTGGTATCATACGGCGATAAGGGCGGCTCGATATTCAATAAGAAAATTATGTCGGGAAGCAGAATCCTTTTTGTTGATACTGTAGAATTTACTGATGAATTTGTTGAAGAGCTAGACTCGGTAGAAGGCAACGAGGAACTGGTCAACACCTTTAAGAACAAGGGCGGAGTGCCTAATTTTTCTCAGCAGTATACGGTTTTTGGACAGGTCTATGACGGTCTGGAGGTTTACGACGAAATCTGCGGGACTGAGGTCACAGATTCCGAAAGTTTAAATCCTGTTGTTGACATTACGTTGGACAAGGTGTATATGTCGACTTATGGAGAGAACAAAAACGATGAGTTTTTCAGCCTTTCCGACAGCCCACAAACGGAATCTTCAACTGATAAGGATACAGACAGTTCAGATGTTTCTTCGGAAAACTAATAATATCAGTCGGCGGGAAGTAACAAGTCCGCCGATTTTAATTGCAGTATTTTGACGAAATCTGTCGAAATCTTGACTTGCGTGGAATAATGAGGTATAATAATATCAGATAAATCCGCACACAATAAATATGCGTGATTGCCTTAATAAATTTTGAGGAAAACTGGTGAGTGCATTGGATATATTTGAAAGTCTGAAGTCTGTTTATGAAAATACCGATGAGAAAATCATACTGACAGACGCAGATATGAACTCTATGTGGAATAACAGCTGTGGAGAGTTATGTGATTTTGACGTAAAAAAAATAAAGCTATATGGAGGAAGAAGTCTGTTGCTTCCACTTGAAACAGTGGAAACAGCAGAATATTCAGACGGCTTTTCAGATGTCTGTGCAGTGAAAATTCATCCGTTAAAAGAACATGGCGAGGTTTGCGGATATCTTATGCACTTTTTTGACTGTGAGGATATAGAGCTTATCTCCGATCGCTCTGGATTGCTGAAATTCAAGTCTAATTTTCTTGGAAATATCAGGATAGAAATGGGTCAAATTATAAATATGCTGGATTGTCAGAAAAGCAAGTACGCCGAAACGGGGGACCTGGATTATCTGAGATTTGACAAGGAGACTCGCTACTGTGTGCTGAAAGCACTTTCCGCTACGACGAATTACAATGAACTGTCGAGATATTATAACGGACATTTCCGCAGAAGCTTTATGAATATTTCTGTCGCATTGGAGGAGTTATGCTGTGAGCTTTCGGAGCTTGCAGAGCAGAGCGGCGTTAAGCTTACCTGTGAAATCGCACCTGCGGTGTACCTTGAGATGAACTCAGATCGTTTAAAGGCGGCTGTGGCTAACCTTGCAGTTAACGGGATCATGTACAATTCCAAAGAGGAAAAAATGCTGACGATCACTCTGAAAACCGAAGGAGGGGAAATTATTCTGCTTGTTTCGGACAACGGAGACGGTATCGACGAAGAAACTGTTGAACTCGCGAAAAAACCTTTCGGAAATTTTACAGGCTACGGACAGCATGAATATCTGGGTATTGCGGTAGCGGAAAAATGCTGTGGATATTTCGGAGGCAGACTTGAATTTTTGTCTGAAATGAAAAAATATACGGAAGCCAGAATGATATTTCCAAAGCCCGATAAGGATATTCCCATGGAGCTCAGAAAAACGCCTTTTCCGTCTATTCCAAATCCTTATGATACTGTCAGCAGTATTTTGGGAAAGGCGGTAAATCCGTTCTGAAAATGGAAAATAAAAAAGGAGCTGCCCACAAAGGACAGCTCCTGAATATTTTATGCTTGTAATTAAGCAAGC
>CAYNPW010000039.1:0-21306 GCA_964399215.1 uncultured Ruminococcus sp.
CTGCATATAAGAATTTGAAACTTTTACTCGGCTCAAATTCAAAAACCGAGATGGATACTAATCACACTAATCCACATTTATGATGAACCGAAAAGCAGCCAAGCAAATTAATTCACTGTCGTTACGCTGCCTGAAGCCAGCGCGTCTGCCTATTCCGCCATATCCGCATATATGAATTTGAAACTTTTACTCGGCTCAAATTCTAAAGACGAGGTGGAGCACACAGCTTGATCCACATATATAAAACGGTTCACCGCTTTATGCTGTTTTTACTTCGTGACCCGTCATTATCAGCTTCATAAACGCTTTGTTTTTTGACAAAGCATTTACTACGATAACGCCAAGTATAGACACGCACACAAACTCCCCTAATGCTACCCAAGCAACATTTACCCAGTACGGCAAATCAAGTACTATTTTGAGTTCTGCCGCAACAATAAACGCATTAGTTATTACAGGAAATAAAGATACAACAAATAAATTTACCTTATTTCTACAAGCATAAATAGCTATTGCAGCTAACAAAGTTGCCGCCGTTCCAAAGCCAGCATCTATAAATCCCAAACTACTGAACAGATTTGCTATAAAGCAACCCATAGTCATTGAGATTATATAATCCCTGTTGAAAAAGCACAGCAACATAAGCATTTCAGATACACGGAACTGCACCTGACCATATGCAAGTTCTCCGCAAAGCAGAGTTGCCACTATATAAACTGCCGCCATAACTCCGATATTTGTTATTCTTCTTGCGTTAAAAACCTCCATAAGAAGTTCCTCCTTGTTTTTATTAACGAGTGGTGTTCTGGGATACACTCTATGAAATTTCTATATTTATTCTGTCGGCCGTTTTTCAAGCCGACAGAATAAATTTTTTTCTGATTAAGCCTTTCCTACTGAACCGAAAAGCTCCATCTTCTCCTTAACCTTTGCCTTGATAGCCTCAAAGCCGGGTGCGAGAAGCTTTCTTGGGTCAAAGCCCTTGCCCTGAAGATCCTTACCATCTTCAATGTACTTTCTTGTAGCCTCCTGGAATACAAGCTGGCACTCTGTATTAACGTTAATCTTAGCAACGCCGAGAGAAATAGCCTTCTTGACCATATCGTCAGGAATACCGGTTCCGCCATGAAGAACCAGAGGCATATCGCCTACCTTTTCCTTAACTGCCGCAAGAGTCTCAAAGGAAAGGCCTGCCCAGTTTGCAGGATACTTGCCGTGAATATTTCCGATACCTGCAGCAAGCATTGTTACGCCGAGATCTGCAACCATCTTACATTCATCAGGATCAGCGCATTCGCCTGCACCGATAACTCCGTCCTCTTCGCCGCCGATAGAACCTACTTCAGCCTCAAGAGAAATACCAAGAACATCGCATGTATTGACAAGAGCAGTTGTCTTAGCAATGTTTTCCTCAATAGGATAATGTGATCCGTCAAACATAATTGAGGAGAAGCCGGCATTGATACAAGCCTTTGCACCCTCAAATGTACCGTGGTCAAGATGCAGAGCTACCGGAACAGTAATGCCCAGCTCCTCGATCATGCCGTTAACCATGCCGACTACGGTCTTGTAACCGCACATATACTTGCCTGCGCCTTCAGAAACGCCGAGGATTACAGGCGACTGAAGCTCCTGAGCTGTAAGAAGAATAGCCTTTGTCCATTCAAGATTGTTAATGTTGAACTGACCTACAGCATACTTGCCTTCGACAGCCTTAGCCATCATTTCCTTAGTAGATACTAACATTTTTATGACCTCCGTTACATTATTTTTTAAACCTTATCTATTATACTACATTCCAATGTAAATTGCAAGTGGATTTTCTCAATTTAACATTTTTTTCACATTTAGGAATTCATACTAAACCTCATACATCTTGATTATCTTTCTGGCAACCTCCAGCTTTGTACAGCGCAGATCCATTGACTGCTTCTCAAGATATCTGTGAGCCTGCTGTTCTGTAAAACTGAGATACTGCATAAGAGCGAATTTAGCTCTGTTTACAGTTCTTATCTCCTCCAGTTTTTTATGAAGCTTCAGATTTTCCGACTGAATCCCCAGCATACGGTTTCTTGCCGCATTCACAAATCTCATGGAACGGTAAAAGCTCTGTCTGTTAAGCGGCTTGGATATTACCATTGCTCCGAAATCCTCTACCCTGTCGCCGATGATGTCTGCATTTTCATTTTTTACTATAAGTACGCAGCTTGCGGAAGAATTTGACGTCACGATCTCTGCAATTTCATTGCCGTACTCGTCGGACAAAGGACAATTTATGACCACGCAGTCATACTCGTTTGCTCCTGCCGCTCTCCTTGTTTCAAGCCCTGTGGATGCTATGGAAACGCTTGACCCCGGAAATGTCTCTTTAAGCAATGAAACCAGCATAGCTGTCGCTTTTTCATTGCTGGACGCAATCAATATCCTTTCCATAGCTTTCCCTCCTGTTATGCGGAAATTTAAATGTTCATTTAATATTACAGCTTGTAAAAATATCTTACAGTCTCAAACATTTCTTTGTTCTCGCAGCGGTTATATTCCTCTGCCTCCTCGGACTTTACTCCTATAACGTGCTCAATGAGATTTTCAGGTAGATGATCTGCCAAAAAATCGCTGTTTTTAGCTATCTCCACGGCTTCATCAAGAGTTTTCGGAAGCCTCTCCAGCTTTTCAAGCTCCTCCTGCTCCGCCTTCGACGCGCATACATCGAACGGTTCGCGAAGGACTTCCTTCTTTAACGCGCCTTCAACGCAGGCGTAAATAATTAGTCCCAATGCAAAATAGGGATTGCAGGTATTATCGGGAGAACGCAGTATAATTCCGTTTTCCTCGCCTCCCGTCATAGGCGCCCTTATAAGCTGCGCGTGATTTTCGTGTGACCACGTCACATACTTAGGCGCAAGAAGATTGCCCAGTCTGCCGTAAGAATTTGTGGTGGAATTAAGAAACAGCGTAATATCCTTTATTCTATTGAGAATGCCCGCTATCATACTCTTAGCCTCTGCGGTGAGCGTTTCCATACGGGGAGCAAAAATATTTTCCGTACCCTTCATACAGAAAAGCATGATGTGCAGTCCCGAACCCGGTCGATCGTACAGCGGTTTTGGCATGAAAGTTGCATAAAGTCCGTTTCTGTCGGCTACGGACTTTACAACATTTTTGAAAGTAACAAGATTATCCGCCGCATTAAGGGCATTGGAATACTGAAAATCTATTTCGTTCTGTCCCGGGCCGTTTTCATGTCGGGAGCTTTCAGGATATATATCCATTTGCTCCAGCGTAAGACAAATATCACGTCTGACATTTTCCCCTTTATCAACGGGAGCGGCGTCGCAGTAGCCCGCATAATCGTGAGGTATCTTGGTAGGTCTGTCATTTTCTGATTTTTCAAACAAATAAAATTCGCAGGAGGTTCCTATCTGAAAATTAAATCCCTTCCCTTTTGCGTAATCGATAGCGTTCTTGAGAAAAAACCTTCCGTCGCCTTCAAAAGCCGTACCGTCGGGATACTTTACAGAACAGAAAAATCTCACTACCCTGCCCTGCTGAGGTCTCCATGGCAGCAAAGCAAGCGTGTTAGGATCGGGAAAAAGCAGCAGATCCGTAGTATACACGTTCATAAAGCCCGACAGTTTAGAAGCATCAAACAGAAGTCCCTTTCTGAACGCCTTTTTCAGTTCGCTTGAAACGATAGAAATACTTCTCAGTCCGCCGAAAATATCACAGAACATCAGCTTTACGAACTTAACGTCGTTTTCCTCCACAAACTGAAGAACCTCTCTTTCGGTATATTTCATAATTGACCCTCCAATGCAATAATTTTTTCGACAACTTTTGTATGGTCTTATTAGTCAAATAAATCGCCGACAGCGTCCACTAATAATTATATACTGTGAATATGCCGATTTTAACCCCGGCTGACTTAATTTTTTATGACTAATTATTTTTTCGTGCGTTATGGCGCATTATAGCGACGGTATTATTTCTTTTTATCTCTGCCGCTGAAAACAATTCCCGCTATACCGCAGAGCAATCCGCCGATGATAAATACTATCCAGAAGTACTGCCAATCGAAAACCAGCAGACTCACCAAAGCTATTATCGTGCTGGCAAGCATTATAACTCCGCAGACCTTACCCACAAGACCGCCGCACTGCTCGTCCTTTATTATCTCCTTGTTGTATTTTTCTATATCGTACTTATCTTTCATTATCCCGTTATAAGTAAGCACAGACGCTCCCGCAGCTGCGCATACCAGAAATACTGAGTTTTCCAAAGCCTCGCTCAGATCGGATACGGGCAGCCCCTCCAGACCGGTCGTAATCACCAGTCCAAGAATGATAACGCCTATGCCTATTGCTGTTCGCACGGGAAATTTAGCCTCGTAAGCCTTTTTCTCCTCAGCCGTGTAAAAGTCTGTAATATGCGGATTGTTTTTTCTGAAACTGTCATTCTGCATTCCGCCGATAACAAACAGCATAACGGCAACAAGCACAAATAATAAAAATATCATTCCGGAAATACTTTCGGCAACCGTTACATCAAGAAATGCGCTTAACGCCACTCCGAAAATGATCGTTCCCATTCCCGCGGACATCATTTTCGCAAATCGGTTCATATGCTTATCGTAGCCTGCGGTATCTTCACGGATTTCCTTTTCTGCGTTTCCCTTTACAAGAGTGTCCATAGTACAGCCGAACATATCGCACAGCGCGATTATCTTGTCCATTTCGGGAAAGCTTGCGTCCGCCTCCCACTTAGACACCGACTGCCTTGACACCTCAAGTCTTTCCGCTAATTCCTCCTGAGTAACTCCAGCGTTTTTTCTCAGAAACTGTAAATTTTCTCCTAAGCTCATAATACTGCCTTTCTTCCGTCATAAAATTCCGCATAGCCTTTTGAGACGGACAAGCTATGCTGTGAAATTAATTCCACAGCTAAATTATACGATTGCGCCGCCGTAACCTCAACCAATTTCGTGTTGCTTTTGAATATTTTCATGTAAGGTTAAGGTTGCAGGCGCGTAATTTCGGGGTTTTAAGAGCAGTATCAGCTACGCTATGCCCAATTTGTCGGCAGACTTATGAGCTCCGAGATTTCCCTGCGAACATTTTCAAACTCGCAGTCCATATGCAAAAACTGCTCCCACGGTGGCAAGCATAATTGTGCCTGACATTTTCACAGTTGTTCTTAATTTATTAAAATCATTCACTGTAAAATCTCCCCATTTTCAATATCGTCTATCTGTTTCAGCCACAGCTCGGCGCAGGCGTCCGACGGCATTCTCCAGTCGCCTCTGGGCGACAGAGTAACAGAACCTATTTTAGCTCCGTCCGGCAGACAGGAACGCTTGAACTGCTGTGAGAAAAATCTGCGGTAGAATGTCCTCAGCCATTTGAGTACAGTCTCTTTGCTGTATTCCTCACCGAATGCGTACCTTGCAAGACGATATACCTTTTTCGGCTCAAATCCCCAGCGTATACCGTAATAAAGAAAGAAATCATGCAGTTCGTAAGGACCTACCAGATCCTCGGTTTTCTGGGTCATTTCCGTGCCGCTCTCGTCTGTAGGCAGAAGCTCCGGGGAAACAGGCGTGTCAAGAATATCATAAAGCACATCTCTCAGCTTGTCGGACGTACAGGTGTCCCCGTAATACTGTACAATATGTCTCACCAGCGTTTTGGGAATAGACGCGTTTACTCCGTACATGGACATATGATCTCCGTTGTAAGTCGCCCAGCCGAGAGCAAGCTCGCTCAGATCTCCCGTACCGACAACCATTCCGTTCACCTGATTGGCAATGTTCATAAGGACTTTTGTACGCTCCCTTGCCTGTCCGTTTTCAAAAACGACGCTATGATCGCTGAAATCGTGCCCTATGTCCTCAAAATGCTGTAAAACGGACTTCGTTATATCCACCTCGCGGAATGTCACACCCAGAGCCTCACAGAGAATTTCCGCATTGGAACGCGTCCTCTTGGTCGTACCGAAGCACGGCATAGTCACAGCCGCAATATCCGTATGCGGACGTTTCAGCAGATCCATAGCCATAACGCACACGAGCAGAGCAAGAGTTGAATCCAGTCCGCCCGAAATGCCGATAACAACGCTCTTTGAATGAGTGTGCGCAATTCTTTTCATGAGTCCGTGGGACTGCATTTTCAGAATAAGGTCACAGCGTTCGTTACGCTCCTCTTTATTTGAGGGAATAAACGGGGTTTTTGAGAAACGGCGTGTGAGCTTGGTATCGTCAAGGTTGATATTAAAGCATATTTGTGGAAGTTTTTCCGGAAAGCAGGGCTGATAACAATCAGCAGGACTATCCCATTGCGAATGACTTTCAAGGTAGGTTGACATCTTTCGCCTCTCAAATGCAAGCCTTTTAACATCGATCTCAGAAACAGTGATTCCATTTTCAAAAAGCTTGCTTTCCGCTAAAATCGTACCGTTTTCAGCAATGATATTGTGACCGGAAAAAACCATATCCTGCGTGGACTCCCCGTCCCCCGCCGAGCAGTAAACATATCCTGCCACAAGTCTTGCAGATTGATTTGAAACAAGCTGTCTACGGTAGCTGTCCTTACCGATAACCTCGTCGCTTGCGGACAGATTGCATATAAGCGTTGCACCCGACTTTGCAAGATAATTTGAAACAGGATCTGCAACCCACAGATCCTCGCATATCTCAAAACCAACCATAAGTTCTGAAACAGATTTTACGACCTTACTGTCAGCATTATCAAAATTATCCACTGTAAAAACAGCCTGTCCCAGATCAGCCGAATGCAAATGTCCGTCCGAAAAATATTTTTCCAGATCGATCACGCATTTTCCTCCCTTGTAAGGCGCAAAATGTCTCGCCTCGTAAAATTCATTGTAATTGGGAAGATGTGTTTTTGGAACAAAAGCAATAATTTCGCCTTTCTGAATAACAGCCGCGCAGTTATAAAGCTTACCCAAAGCCTTCACCGGCAGACCTACGGCAACTAGCATATCGTAACCGGCAGTCGCATTTGCGATCTGTACCGCTCCGTACATAGCGCCGTCAAGGAGCGTATCCTGAAAAAACAGATCCTGACAGGTATATCCCGTCACACAAAGCTCGGGAAAAACTGCTATTTTAACGTCTTTTTCCGCGCATTCGCCTATCTGCTCTATTATTTTTGATACATTGAAGTCAACGTCCGCAACTCTTATTTCGGGAGTGCAAGCGGCAACCTTGATAAAACCGTCCCTCATTTATTTAACTCCTTTCGGAAAATAATATCTAATTTAGTATACCACAGAAATGCAATAGTTTCAAGAACTTTTTCACACACAAACAGAAAAACATGCATTTATCTTAGCTCCAACACACATGTTGCGAGAACAGCAAAACGACAGTCGAGCTCCGTCTCGTTATCATTATCCTTTACTGCGTTATTTATAATATAACAGAGTTATTACAAGTGAGCATCCGTCTAATTATATTTTAAATGTTTATGTGAATTAATTCTAAGAATATCCAAACTGAATCTCATACCAAAAGAACGCAGCCGAAAAGACTGCGTTCCAAATAAATATCATAATATCAGTAGTTCTGGACAACCACCGCCGAGCCGGTGTTTTTATTATAAGCTACGCTGTAACCGTGACCATTGTCGGTAAAGAAGTAGTAGTATACAAAATTTCCGTCGTCAGTTCTGAATTCCGACGAGGTCACATTGCCGTCGATCTGTGACGCAGCAGCCGCAAGCACTGTGCTTTCATCAACATTCCCGCTTGGAGTATCGGTAACTACAGCAGACGAAGAAGTATCCGCCTCGGAATCAACCGCCGCTGTTGACGTAGTCGTTGAAGACGAAGTATCGGGATCAGAGCCGGTATCGTCTGTTTTAGATGAAGCATCCGATACGGAAGAAGTAGTATCCGCTGCCGAAGATAGATCCGCTGTACTGCTGTCCTTCGTTGTCGCAGCACTAGAATCATCATAATCGGAAACAGTGCTGTCGATAATATCCGAAATTTCCTCAGACGAATCCTCGTCTGCCTCAGATGAAATATTCTTAGAAGCAGTAGTTACTTTTGAAGAACTGTCATTGCTTCTTACGCCAAACAGCCTCATACCAACAAATATAGCTGCGATCACAACGACAAGAATACCTATCGTTATGCAAGCCGTAATCACAAATAACCGCTTTTTAGCGTCTGCGTCGCTATCAGGCTGTTCATCGTAATCGTCCTCATAATTTTCATCGTAATCGTCATAAACGTTGTCGTCAGGTATGTAATTCTGAGGCTGACGCTCTGTGAAAGCCGCCTGACGGACCTCCTGTGCAGGTTCGTCCGCGATAACGCTGTCAGGCATAACAAAAGCCCTTGTCTTATCATCAAAAGCGTTCATTTCTTCCTTGGTAAAAACTATAGTTCTGCCGTCATCAACCGCCTCAGACGGTTTAGCTTCTGTAAGATTTCCGTCGTCGTCGATCAGCAGATTGTGACAGTATTTACAAAGCACTGCCTCTTCGGATATTTCCTTATGGCAATAAGGGCATAATTTCGTTTTCATTAATATCAATCCTCTCGGTTATATTTAAAATCATTCAAATCTATACTATTTATATAATCATAGCACAAAAAATCCTAAAAATCAACAGCTTTCACAAAAAAATCATTAAATTTCCTTATAATGTGTTATTATGCATTAAAATTCACGCCCTCCATAGGCTTTCCGACTGTTTTCAAAATTCTCAACATAAATGCCGGGTGATAGATACTCTGACATAATTACTTTTATATTTAGGCGTACATGATATATTAATTCTTTTATCAAAATAACAGAAATTTGCTAAAAATGATTAAAATTATAAGCTATTGTTTACAAATTTCTAATGACCAACTTTTTCGGTATATGTTATAATTTTTGTGTATTATTATGTTTTAAATTATCATCGGGATATGCAGACGGCGGTATCCGTACTGCGAAAGAATTATGTAATGAAAGGGAAATGATTATGAAACACAACAAAAAAGGCTTTACGCTTGTTGAGCTGGTCGTGGTTATAGCGATTATCGGAGTTATCGCCGCCATATTGGTTCCCAGTCTTATGGGGTATGTGAAAAAGTCCAGACTTCAGGCGGCAAATGCAAACGCTAAGTTAGCGTACAATGCAGTATCGGCTTATGTAACTGAGTCACAGGGAAAAGGTATAGACTTGACCACTGCGCTGAACGACTTCTCACAGGCCGCTACAAACACAGGACTTGACTGCACTAGCGCGCCGTCGTCTGATGCAGACCAAAAAATTTATAATATGCTCAGTCAGAACGGTATCGAATCCGGATTTGTGTGGGTACTCAGAGACATAACCGTAAACGGAAAAAACTCATATGTCGTTCAATGGGCAAAAGGCGGAGCAAGCGATACCGTATGGGGACAGTATCCCGACCCCATAGAGTGGGAGGACTATTCAAACTACATTCAAAACAGTTCCTTCCACCCGGGACAGTACGTTGAGGACTGGAGCAGCGCTCCGACATCTTAACATATCGTAAATTTTAAAACAAGGCGGAAAACCTGATACTACAGTTTTCCGCCTTGTTTCATTTTTTTACCGATCTATTCAAATTTTATCTGGTCAGGGTCCTCTAAATCCTTTGCAAGACAGCCTGCAACGGGAATTGTCTTACTTCGATATTTTTTTAGATCCGCCGCTGTGTTCTCATCAACAATAAATGCCCTTTCAACGTGCGCCGATTTAGCTTTCAAGGTCATTACCTGAACGCCGATAGTGTTTCTGGTAGTTTTGGGCATAAGCAATGCGGTATCAAAAATCATAGCTCTGCCATTTGATGTTCTCAGCATAATTTCTGCATTGTCCTTTACAAAGAAAATCGCAACAAGCTTTTGCTTATCTGAATATGCGTTAGCAAGCTTTTTACGGTTAGTCTTTGTTTCATACGCGTTCAGCGGAACCTTTGCCGCCTTACCGTTATCGTAAATGAAAATCAGATAGCCCGAATAATCAAGGGTATCAACCATTGCCGCAACTCCCTCGCCGCTGTCAAAGCTCAGTACGGCAGGAATATAATCGCCCAGATCGCTCGCCTTGGTATTCTTGAACTGCGCTGCCTTGGTCTTGTATACATTAGCCTTATCAGAGAAGAACAACAGATCGGCTTTGTTTGAGGATTCTATCTCCTGCGACATTACGTCGCCCTCTTTGAGCTTCTGGTCGCTTGCCATTCTCAGCGACTGCATCGTACATTTCTTGAAATATCCGCTCTGTGAAAGGAACAGCTTGCACTGGTAGTCATCAACCTCCTCCTCAATATCAACATCCTCAACGTCAGTCTTGTAGAAGAATTGTGTTTTTCTCGGCTGACCGTATTTCTTTATAACGTCTTTAAGTTCGCCGATAATGACATTCTTAATTTTTCTGTCGCTGCCGAGTGTATCCTCAAGCTCGGCAATTTCGTCTTCAAGCTTGTCTGTCTCGGCGGTCCTTTTCAAAATGTACTCCCTGTTAAGATGACGGAGCTTTATCTCCGCCACATAATCAGCTTGAACCTCGTCGATACCAAAGCCTACCATAAGGTTAGGCACAACCTCAGTCTCCTCCTCGGTCTCTCTGATTATCTTGATCGCCTTGTCGATATCCAGCAATATCTTTCCTAAGCCTTTGAGTAAGTGCAGTTTTTCCTTTTTCTTTTCCAGATCGTATACGATTCTTCTTTTGACGCAGCTCATACGGAATTTTATCCACTCGCCAAGGATCTCATAAACGCCCATGATCTTAGGATAACCGTTTACAAGAATGTAGAAATTGCAGGCATAAGAATCCTGCAAAGGAGTAAGCTTATACAGCTTTTGCATAAGCTTATCGGGATCGACGCCCTTTTTGATGTCTATACCTATTTTTAGACCGCTCAGATCAGTTTCATCTCTGATGTCGGAAATTTCCTTTATCTTGCCTGTTTTTACAAGAGCAATGATCTTTTCCTTGATAGCCTCGATAGTCGTGGTCGCGGGTATCTCCACTATCTCAAGACATCTTGCCTCTTTATCAAACTGATACTTAGCTCTCAGCTTTATGGAGCCCTTTCCTGTACGGTAAACCTTTTCAAGCTCATCCTCGTCGTAGAGCATAGACGCTCCGCCCGGAAAATCAGGTCCCTTTAAGGTTTCCATGATGTTGAAATCCGGATTTTTCATAAGCGCGATAGTACTCTCGCATATCTCCTCCAGATTAAAAGGACAAACAGCGGACGCCATTGATACTCCGATGCCCACGTTTGCATTCACAAGTATAGACGGATAGCTTGCGGGCAGAAGCGAAGGCTCCATCATCGTATTGTCGTAGTTGGGAACAAAATCAACCGTATTTTTATCAATATCTCTGAAAAGCTCCTCGCATATCGGCTCAAGCTTAGCCTCCGTATAACGCGAAGCGGCATAAGACATATCTCTGGAATACGCTTTTCCGAAATTACCCTTGCTCTGCACATATGGGTGCAATAGCGCCTCGTTTCCTCTCGAAAGTCTTACCATTGTTTCATATATCGCACCGTCGCCGTGAGGATTAAGTCTCATAGTCGCTCCGACGATATTGGCGGACTTTGTAAGCTTTCCCTTTAAAAGTCCCATATTGTACATTGTATAAAGCAGTTTTCTGTGGGACGGCTTAAAACCGTCTATCTCAGGAAACGCTCTTGAAATGATAACGCTCATAGCATAAGGCATAAAGTTCTTTTCCAGGGACTGGGTTATCTTTTCGTCAGCAACGAGCCCTGCGCCCTCGATATAAGCGTCAACAGCAGGCTTTGCAGCTTTTTTAGGGGCTGCTTTTTTTCTTGCCATATTATCTTATCCTTTCGTAAATACAATTTATTTTTTTATATCGGAATATTTATTTCGGGAATAACTATTCCCTGTGTACTGGACAGCTATCCTGCTTTCGGGCAAAACGTCAAAAGTATACAAAAACAGCAGAAAAAGCCATTCCAGCGGTTTCATTAATATATAAACTATATCCGCCCTGAGCGGAGTGGTGATTTTTCTTGACAAAGGATATCCGTGTTTATCGTAAAAACCTCTTACCGCTCTGTGAAACCTAGGAGTTTTCTCCATTATATAGTCTTCAAAAGCGTTGGCAATGCAAAGCTGACGGTTCACGACTATCGGCTTTCCGAGACGTATTCCCATTCTTTGAGGCTTGACAACTTTTTTATGCCCTCCTGCGGCAACAGTGCAGAGATAATGCCCCTCGTAATATACAGGAGAAGGCGGTATCTGTGTGGAAAAAGTCCAGTCGGCTGTCATAGTAAAGACCTTGACAACGCCGTCCGCTCCTTGTCCGAAAAGAACGAGAATTATAAGAAGTACTGCGATCAACGGAACAAGCGCGATAAAGCTTACAAGATACCAGCCCGAGCTTTTCGATAACAGCTTATAGACTTTTCCCATAAATTTTCCGCTTGGTACGCATTCGCCTTTATCCATAAATTCCAACTGTCTGTCTATTTCGTCTCTGATCACACGCACCGACATCATAAAATAATTCAGCGGGAACAAAAACACAATGAACATAAAATTTTCAATGCAGTTCTCCAAAAGCTGTATGCATAACAATGCTCCCAGTACGTTACCCACATAGATACCGCTTATAAGCACTGCGCTCACAAGCGGCGGCTTACGTCTTTTAACAAAGCTCAGTACAAACATACTTACGAGAGCAATGATAAGAGGAATAACAAACGACGGCATAAAATATCCCGACAGAGGACTGTGAACCTCGGGATCAAAGCCCAAACCTCCCAATACTATCGGCTCGTCATACTCGACGCCCAGTCCGCCAAATAAACCGATATATATCCATGAATATAAGGTTCCAAGAACCAAAGTCATCAGATCGTATATCCTCTGCTTAAGCTTTTTTATGTCTTTAAACATTCCCGTAAAATTAATATACGTTAGATAAACGGGCAATCCAAACAGCAAAAGAAAAGCAAGACAGCCTCCGACAGTATCTCCCAGTTCATACAGCATAGCTTATCCTCCTATCAAGATTTTTCAAGATAGGTATATTATACCACAAGATAGTTTGCTTGTCAATAAAATATTATCGAATTTCAATATTGTTTTTTTGATAATAAATAAATCAAGAAATATCCGCCATTTCGATATAGTCTACGCCGTTATTGGTGATAAATTCTTTTCTTCCCTGCAGATCGTCTCCAAGAAGCATATCGAACATCCACTGTGTCTGTTCAACATCGTCGGGGTGTATCTTTATCAGACGTCTGGTAGCAGGATTCATTGTGGTAAGGCTCATCATTTCCGCCTCGTTTTCACCAAGACCCTTCGATCGCTGAATGGTAAAGCTCTTATCCCCTATCATTTCAAGTATCTTCACCTTTTCCGCATCATCGTAAGCATAATAAGTCTTATCCTTTGTAGTTATCTCAAACAGCGGAGATTCAGCAATATAGACATAACCCTCCTCGATAAGCGTAGGCGTAAGTCTGTACAGCATTGTAAGAATAAGAGTTCTTATATGGAAACCGTCCACGTCCGCATCGGTACAGATAACGATCTTATTCCAGCGGAGCTTGTCAAGACTGAACGCCGACAAGTCCTTTTTTTTGCCTGTGTTGACCTCAACTCCGCAGCCAAGCACTTTTATAAGGTCGGTTATTATCTCATTTTTGAAAATTTTATCGTAGTCCGCTTTAAGGCAGTTGAGTATCTTACCTCTTACAGGAATTACCGCCTGAAATTCGGCGTCCCTCGCAAGCTTTACCGAACCCAGCGCTGAGTCGCCCTCCACGATGTATAGCTCACGCTTGGATAAGTCCTTAGAGCGGCAGTCCACAAATTTCTGGACCTGATTAGACAGGTCAATAGTGCCCTGCAATTTCTTTTTCAGATTAAGACGAGAACTTTCCGCGCTCTCACGGCTTCTCTTGTTCACAAGCACCTGTTCGGCGATCCTTACCGCCTCGTCGGGATTTTCAATAAAATAAATTTCCAGATTGTGCTTAAGAAACTCGGTCATACACTCCTTGATAAACTTATTTGTGATAGCCTTTTTGGTCTGGTTAGCGTAGGACGTCTGAGTCGAAAACGAACTTGACACCAGCACAAGGCAGTCCTCGACGTCTTGGAATGTAATGGGCTTTTCATTTTTATTATACTTATTGTTATTTTTAAGATAAGCGTTTATCTGCGACACAAATGCTGACTTGACTGCGTCCTCGGGAGAACCGCCGTGCTCCAGAAAGCTTGAATTGTGGAAATACTCTATCTGCTTGACAGTATTTGAGAAAGTGAACGCCACTGACAGCTTGACCTTATATTCATCCTTGTCCTCTCTGTCCCTGCCTTTTCTGTCGCCTGTGAAATACTGAACGGAGGTTAGTGAATTTTCTCCTGCAATTTCTCCCACATAATCTGCTATCCCGTTTTCATAACAGTAGGTTATCTCCTCAAAGGAATTATTTTCACGCTGAATTCTCAGTATAAATGAGATATTGGGATTTACTACCGCCTGCTTTTTCATAATGTCCTCGAAATAGCTGCGGTCTATATTTATATCAGTGAAAACCTCAAGGTCTGGACGCCAATGGGTACGAGTACCCGTTTTCTTCCCTTTGTATTCTTCCCTTTTCAGACCTCCGACATTTTCGCCTTTTTCAAAATGGAGATTGTATTTAAATCCGTCTCTGTAAACTTCAACGTCCATGAATTCGGAGGCATACTGAGTAGCGCAGAGTCCCAGACCGTTAAGTCCCAGCGAATACTCGTAATTTTCTCCGCTGTTATTATACTTGCCTCCGGCGTAAAGCTCGCAGTATACAAGCTCCCAGTTATATCTTTTTTCACGCTGGTTGAAGTCCACGGGACAGCCTCGCCCGAAGTCCTCTACTTCAATGGAATTATCATTGTATTTGGTAACGATAATTTTATTTCCGTTGCCGTCTCTCGCCTCATCTATGGAGTTTGACAGAATTTCAAAAACGGAATGCTCACAGCCGTCAAGTCCGTCCGAGCCGAAAATAACAGCAGGACGTTTTCTTACTCTGTCCGCACCCTCCAGCAATACTATATCCTCATTGCCGTATTCCTTTTTAGTGGATTTAGCAGCCATTTGACCAGTCCTTTCTAAATTCGCATAAACAAACGTGCGTTAGCCGCATTTAAATTATATTATATCATATTCCCCTTGATTTTGTAAATAGTTTGACCGCTTTTTCTGCAAAATGCACAAATTACGAGGTTAGATTTATTTGGAAGAATTACGAATTCCTTTCGCAGTCCGAAAAGAATTTAATATAAATTCATGCAGAAATATACATTGCATAAAAAATACAGCCCGTCGTAACAGACTGTATTTTTATAAATAGGCGTTGCCTTATTCGTTTATCTCATACCATCTCCAGCTTACATAGTGAGCCTCTCGTTCTATAACTTTATAAAGCTTTTTACAGTTGTTACATTGCACTATGTAGTAATCAATATAGCTGCTATTGCTGAAATACACAGTATCTATAAGTGCAAAATATCCGCCCTGTATCAGATGTTCAGGGTTTGAATCATCGTCTGATAAGCAGCAAGGGCATTCCTCGTTCTTTTCATGAAAGTCTATTATACGAAAGGCTTGCTTGAAAAATCTGCCGTTTGGCGCTAAAGCTCCGCCTAATTCAATATTCTTTGCCGCGTTATACATTTGCTCTTTATACGGAACAAGCTCCATTATCCTATTATGATTTTGACTCAAGGAACAGATCCCACAGCTTGCGCTCCATATTTTTTGAGCGTTTCCCGATAACATATCCTGAATTAGTTCCTGCGCGGTTTTATCTGTTTCTTTCATATTATCACCATGCTTTTGGTACAACGGCAATCAACATTTACAACTCCTGCCACTTCACACACTGAGGTCTTTTCAATGTATCGAAAAACTCCTCCATACACAACAAAGCCGATTCCAGAGAAATAACCGTATCAGCGGGAGCCGTCCACTCCTCACCGCCTGCCAAGAAGATCACTTCCCGTTCGTTTTCGGAATATGTTATCCACATATCGCCGTCTTCGTTTTCAAAATAATTTATGCATGCAAACTCTTTATTGACCAGAACTGCCATACACGGATATTCTTCTTCGCCGGATATCCAGATGTCGTCCATTCCCAATGAGGCGCTTTTACGGATATGCTCTGCTATTTCTTCTTTGGTTTCATATCTGAAATCTCCGTCGTTTGTGGCTAAGTTCATAGTATTTGCTCCTTTGACATCCTCAAAACAACTCCCGATTTTTGTGAAAATCACCTGTAAATAAACTCTTTTTTCTCATAAGGTATCGGTTTTCTATATGCCATATAAAACTCTGCGACAGCGTCCTCAAGGTAATCGTATAGATCGTCGTCAGTATAAGCAAGCTTTACGGGATCGCATTCTTCATAACTTATCTCGCCTTCGCAGTACTTTCCGGCATATTCGCCGTTTTCCTTGATAAACTCAAGTATCTTTTGTAATATCACGCACTTCTCATCGCTGAATACTCCCGACTGAGACAGTACATTGTAAATGTTATCGCAGAACCACGCAAAATTATCGTCCCAGTTGATATTACCGTTGCCGCAGGCTTCGTTTCTCAGCTTTACCGCCTCGCGGAGCAGTTCGCCCTGCAAAATATCCGCCTGTCCGCCCTTGGGTACCCAATTAGTCCATATAAACCTGCATTCCTCAAAATGCTCAGGCTGATAACCTCTTATCCCAATACTGTCTACCAGTACATACATTGACTCCCAGTCGACAGGCTCGTCAGCAGCTTCTGACGTTTTTGCTTCAGAAACAGAATTTTTTCTCTTAAATTTGCTAAATATCCCCATGATCAAACCTCACTTGTCAAGCTGTAAATCTTAAATTCTTTCAGCTACCAGATCGCCCATTTGCTTACAGCCAACAAGCGTCATACCCTCGGACATAATATCTCCCGTACGGTAGCCCTCGGCAAGAACCTGCTTGACCGCATTGTCAATAGCGTCCGCCTCCTTGTCCATATCAAATGAAAAACGCAGCATCATTGACGCAGAAAGAATTGTCGCCAGCGGATTAGCCTTGTCCTGACCTGCTATATCGGGAGCGGAACCGTGGCTTGGCTCATAAAGTCCGAACTTTGTATCGTTGAGGGACGCGGAGGCAAGCATTCCCAGAGAACCCGTTACCATTGCCGCCTCATCGGACAGAATGTCTCCGAACATATTCTCTGTAAGAATAACGTCAAACTGCTTGGGATCTCTTACAAGCTGCATTGCGCAGTTGTCTACCAGCATATGTTCAAGCTCTACCTCCGGATAGTCCTTGGCAACTTCGTTAACGACCTTTCTCCAAAGTCTGGAGGAATCCAGCACATTAGCCTTGTCAACGGACGTCACTTTCTTTCTTCTCTTCATTGCAATGTCAAAGCCGCGTTTTGCAATTCTCCTAATCTCGTTTTCGTTATATGTAAGCGTATCAACAGCAGTTTCTATGCCGTCAACAGTCTCGGTCTTTCTCTCTCCGAAATAAAGTCCGCCTGTAAGCTCTCTCATTATCATCATATCAAAGCCTTCGCCTATGATATCCTCTCTAAGAGGGCAGGCAAATTTAAGCTCGTCGTAAAGGAAAGCAGGTCTGAGATTAGCGAAAAGTCCCAGTTCCTTACGAATTTTCAGAAGTCCAGCCTCGGGTCTGAGGTTCGGCGCAAGCTTGTACCATGGAGAGGTAGAGGTATTTCCTCCTATTGCTCCCAGCAGTACTGCGTCAGCAGCCTTTGCTGTTGCAACAGCCTCGTCTGTAAGAGGTACGCCGTACGCGTCGATAGAACAGCCTCCCATAAGAATATCGGTATACTCAAATGTATGACCGAATTTTTCCGCAGTCTTATCCAGAACCTTCTGAGCCTCTGTGACGATCTCGGGACCGATACCGTCGCCTTTGATAACTGTAATTTTTTTATTCATTTTAAATCACTCCGTAAGAAAAATAATTTACTTAATAATTATATCATATACTTTTCTGAAAATCAAGTAAATTAGTCCTTCTTTTTAGTTACTACCGTAAAGCTGATGTTTTCGGCCGTATTGTCTTCAGACTTAAACATGCTTATCATTACAAAACCGTCGGAGTCTGTTCAGGGTATCTGACTGGAGCTTTTCAAACACGCTTTCATTTTCCTCTGAATAGTAATCGTCGTTTTCAAATTCAATGAAATCACCGTCAGCGTAATAAAGAGAATAGTCGCTTATACCGTCGTACACAATGAAGTTTTCATAATCCTTTTCAAACTCATCTATGGAAATATCTATTCCGTCATAACCCAGAAAAGAAATGTTGCTTTGACTGAGATCGCAGTAATCGTCGTTGAAATCATAAAACATATAATCGAATTCGCTTTCGCTGTCCTCAGTCTCAAAGGAACATAATCGAAGCACAGCTTTTTCTTTATCAGCGTCCTCAGGAAATTCGTAATTATCCACCCGTACAAAAAGGTCGCCCAGTGCCTCGGATATTTCTTCCTCTCCCTTTGTAAAAGGAACCGCCTTGCCGTCTATGGTCAATAGATTATCCCATGAACCGCATGAAGTCAGTATTATCGGCAAAGTCAAAAAGGAAAACGCCGCTGCTAATATAAATTTTCTCATAATATCACCCCGTAGGTTTATTATACAGAAAACCTGCGGTTATGTCAAGGTGACATACGATAAAACCTATTTTTCAGAATGCTTTTTGCTTTACGCAAGACATTCATCTCACTGTACAATCATTAAAATTTCGCCTTACTCCTTGGCGAGAATTTCCTCCCTGCGTTTAAGCAGATCGTCCGACATAAGCTGAGCCTCGACATTTTCAAAGCCTATACGCTCTACTGTTTCGGCAAAACGCTCTCCCTGAACACCCTGCTCCTTAAAAAGCAGTATAGCCTTTTCCACTATTTTCAGCACCTCGTCCTTGTCAGTGATAACTGTGGTGAGATATTTACCTCTCGATATTTTCTTACCCCAGCGTCCGCCTATATATATCCTATAACCGTCGGTGTAATTGTCGTACGCTTTAAAGGGACACTTATTCTTACATCTTCCGCAATGATTACACGCATCTCTGTCTATTGCTATCTTACCGTCTGTAAGCTTTGACGCTTTTATCGGACAGTTCCTCTCTATCTGACAGACCTTACATCCGCGGCATTTAGACACATCGACCGCAGGCACTCTCTGTCCGATGATTCCCACATCGTTAAGATCGGGCTTAGCACAGTTATTTGGACATCCTCCTACTGCGATCTTGAATTTATGGGGCAGCTTTACATCTGCCATACCCTTAAAAAATTTTTCATGTATCTCCTGAGAAAGTCCAAAAGTATCAATAAGACCATACTGACAGGTAGTACCCTTGCAGGAAACAACAGGACGGACACAAGCACCGGTACCGCCGAATTCAAGACCGTACTTTGACATAAAGTTTATGGCAGGTTCTATATTTTTTATAGGAATACCCTGAATTTCCATGGTCAGTCTGGTGGTCATCGTTACATCACCTGAGCCGAATTTTTTTGCAGCCTCGGCAACAGCAGCACACTCCTCAGCTGTTATTTTTCCGTTGCGTGTGATGATACGTCCATTAAATTTGTCCTCGGTATTTTTATCGTAAAGAAAGCCCAGAGCTTTAACACGCTTTATCTCGGCAGGTGAAATTTTTGACACTTAAAATACTCCTTTTTGATATATTATAAAAGCTTGTCTTTTGAGGATTTGGTTTTTCTTCTCATTCAAATTGCCGGAGACGCGCAAAATCTCTAAAAGACATGTTTAATATATTTTACCCTGATTTCGCATTATTATAACATAGGAGTTAGTTTCAAGCGGCATATGCAGAAAATTTATTGTAACGTTTTTTTACATAACCGAATAAAATAAGCCGGTGATACTATGAAAAATATACCTTACAACCGTACTGTCGCCGCTGAATATGCTCAGCGCTGGGCATTAGAAAGAAATCCCGCATATTACGATTTTGAAAACATAGGCGGAGACTGTACCAACTTTGTATCTCAATGCATTTTTGCAGGCTGCGGAGTTATGAATTACACTCCTGACACAGGCTGGTATTACAACAGCGTAAGCGACAGAGCGTCCGCATGGACGAGTGTAGACTATCTGTTTCGTTTTCTTATATCTAACAAAGGTCCAGGTCCGCATGGTGCAGAAACAGATTTATCAGATGCTGAATTAGGCGATATTATCCAGCTCGCCACAGGAAATAACTTTCATCATTCATGCATTATAACAGCTTTCCAAAAGGGTTCGCCTCTGGTTTGCGCCCACACATTTGATGTACGCAATAAGCCGCTGTATATGTATGAGTTTGATCGGATCAGGGTAGTGCATATCAAGGAAGCAAAAAAATACTGACTTTATAAAAGCAGTACTTCATTGTATATAAAAAAATCTCAGCTTTACATCAGAACCGTAAAAGCACACGGAATATTGGTATGTGCTATTTCAAGATGACAAAGCTTTATAGACTGATCGGTATTTTTATAACTCAATTCAAGGAGTTGGCTTATAGAATATAACTTATTACAATAAACGGATGTTAATATTGTTTGTCTTTTCAACCTACAAATCCCAGCGCAGTTGTTTCAAGTCCAACTGATGACCGTTTTTAACTTACTGTAATGAACATAAAATACACCAAGAAGAAAAAACGTCTTCTTGGTGTATTTCTTGTATTTCCATAGAAATTTCTGACGAATGCATTTACTGTTCGATCTGCTTACCCAGAAACATAGCTGCCGCTTTACAGAGCATTGACTGGTTTTCGGTCGCTCTTTCACTGTCACTGCTTGCCATAAACGCTACCGCTCCCGAAATATCTCCGTTTGAAATAATGGGAGCGATCGTCAATGCGTGAGCAGAAACCCCCTCCACGGGACGAAATCTCTCGCTGTTGTCTGTATACTCATAGCTTTTCCGGCTTTCAAGCATATCCTCCAGAGCGGAAGAAAGCCTTCGCTGAGAATATTCCCGCTTGGACACTCCCGATACTGCTACGACGTGATCCTTATCAAAGATGACCGCCGGAGCGCCGCCAAGCTTTGAAATGACTTCCGCCGCCTGTAATGCGCCGTCGGAAAGTTCATTGATCGGCGAATATTTCTTGAAAATGACCTCGCCGTCAGGATTTGTGTAGATTTCGAGGGGGTCGCCCTCGCGAATACGCATTGTTCTTCTGATCTCTTTGGGAATTACTACTCTGCCGAGGTCGTCAATTCGGCGTACTATT
>CAYNPW010000040.1:0-19889 GCA_964399215.1 uncultured Ruminococcus sp.
CTCACGCTGGCTATGATTTTTGACGCTATTTTAATGTGAACAGTCTCTAATTATACCAAAGATTTTTTTATTAATGATAATGTAATTTTTTGTGTTTCATCTGAAGGAATTGAAATGTATCAATTATATAGTGACGGTCATAAAGAACACGGCTGTATGAGCCGGCTTTTTCTTTAATGGGTGCGGCGGGTTGGACGCTAACTATAGAACAAAGAACTTAATTAAAATCAAGTATTTAAAGAATGATTATTTTGTTATTTTAGATTATGTTCGCTAAGAAACGGTATGACAGCACTAATTTTGGGCATTATAGTAACAGTCGGCTTGTTGAAAAAGTCATATTGATTCGGATATAAGTAGCGAATAGTTTAAGAAAATAAAATCTCTTGACAGGATAAGCTATCAGTTTTCAGAAGTTCCTCAAAACAATGAAGTTGTATGAGTAAAACCCGAATTTTTATGTACTGTAAAACATATGATTACGTCGGTATGCAGCAGCTTGTGTTTAAAGGACTTAAGGAGTATAAATCTCCTAAGAAATGAATTTATACCAAATAGAAAGGAAACTAAATATGATCGAACAGGATACTATAAGATTATTAAGAGAATGCGATGCAGGAATAAAAATGGGAATATCTTCGCTTGACGATTCCGTGAAGTATGTAAAAAATCCCGAATTAAAGAATATTCTTGACGAAAGCGCAAAAGAGCATACGAAAATCAAACATGATATGCAAAAATTGCTGGACCGCTATCACGATCATGGAAAAGAACCTCCTGTTATGGCAAAAGGAATGGAGTGGGTTAAAACAAATATCAAGTTAGCTGTGAACGCTTCGGACACTGCAGTCGCGGAATTTATTACAGACGGATGTAATATGGGCGTTAAATCCTTATCACGTTATCTGAACCAGTATCAGGCGGCAGACGAAAAATCTAAGGATATATCAAAAAAGCTGATAAGCGTAGAAGAAAAGCTTGCTGTTGACATACGGCAATTTCTTTGATTATTCAGACGGAGTGAAGTACAGCTCCGCTTTTGCAAGGTATTTACTTAAATTTTTACCTGAAAAGAGTGCAGGCAGTTAGGACATTTTGTGGTATGAACGCCTTTTTTCTTTGGAAGCCTCAGCACTTTTCTGCACTGAGGACAGCTCACATAGCTGTGTGTCTTTCGGTCGTTCCACATTCTTTTCATAAGGCGGAATTTTCCTGCGAGTTTATTCCATACAGCGCAGAATTTTCTGTTTTCCTCCGAGCGTTTTTCTATATTGCGCGACATTATACGTATGAATGCGAGTATTAAAATACCGTAGATCACAAGCTGTAAGATCAGCGAGCGTATAAAAATATTTATGAAAGCAAGCATTATACAGACAATAGTCATACCGTAAAAAAGCTTGTCTGCGCCGTACCTGCCTTGTAAAAATCTTTGTAATCTGTACATTCTGAAAACCCTCTTTCTTTTATTTTATTGTAACAGATAATTATAAACTGTAAATTAACTTGCAGGAATATTCTATGCAAAATTATTGCTTTCCGGCAGATATTGTGGTATAATACTTTAAGAAATTAAAGCTTATAACAGGAGGAATTATCATGCTTACAGGAAAAACTGCGGTTATCGCCGTTACGGGAAGTATTGCCGCTTATAAAATCGTTACGCTTGCAAGAATGCTGAAAAAGCTTAACTGCGACGTTCAGGTGCTTATGACGGAAAATGCAGCTCAATTCGTTAATCCTATAACGTTTGAGAGCCTTACTTCAAATAAGTGCCTAACAGATACTTTTGACAGAAATTTTCAGTACAGCGTCGAGCATGTCGCTCTTGCCAAAAAGGCGGATATTGTTCTGATCGCTCCCGCCTCGGCAAACGTTATCGGAAAAATAGCAAACGGCATTGCGGACGATATGCTCACCACAACAGTTATGGCTTGTCCGTGCAAGAAAATAGTATCTCCGGCTATGAACCATAATATGTTCCATAATCCCATAGTTCAGGACAATATCGCAAAGCTGAAAAAATTCGGATACGAGATAGTGGAGCCTGCCACGGGTATGCTTGCCAACGGGGATACGGGCGACGGCAGAATGCCCGAGCCTGAGATACTGTTTGAGTATATTCTCCGAGAGATCGCCTTTGAGAAGGACCTTGCGGGTAAAAAGGTTCTTGTTACAGCGGGGGCAACAAGAGAGCCTATCGATCCTGTACGTTTTATCACAAATCATTCCAGCGGTAAAATGGGGATCGCTGTTGCTAAGGCCGCTATGCTTCGAGGAGCGGAGGTAACACTTGTTGCGGGGCATTGCGAGGCTCAGTTGCCGCCGTTTGTGAAGTATGTTCCTGTAACCTCCGCTGAGGATATGTTCAATGCCGTTACCTCAGTAAGCGCAAAGCAGGATATTATAATAAAAGCGGCGGCTGTGTCGGACTATACGCCTGTCAGCGCGGCGGACGGCAAGCTGAAAAAGTCCGATAATGATATGAAGATCGAGCTGAAACGCACTAAGGATATTCTGAAATACCTTGGCGATAACAAGCCTCATGGACAGCTTTTGTGCGGTTTTTCAATGGAAACGGACAATGTGCTTGAAAATTCGATGAAAAAGCTGACTTCCAAAAACTGCGATATGATATGCGCAAATTCTCTGAGGACGGCGGGCGCAGGGTTCGGTACGGACACAAATATCATCACCGTCATAACCGAGGGCGGAGCAGAGGAGCTTCCCATAATGACAAAGGAGCAGGCGGCGCATGAGATACTCACAAGACTTTTGAAAATGACAATGGAAAGCTGACAACAGACAATTACTGTTTATTAATGATATGTGAGGAGACACCAAAATGAAAGAAACGACAGAACGAAAAAATCCAAAGAGAAAAAAGCTTTTTATTATCATAGCGGCGGTTTTGATTGCGGCAGTCATTGCGGAGTTTATACGCTCGAATTATGTGATAGATGTTGAGAAGATCACCTACCGTAACAGCAGTATTCCCGACGGCTTTGACGGAGCGGTCATTGTGCAGGTGTCCGACTATCATAATCACGGCGGGAAGTACGACGACAGGCTGACTGAGAAAATAAAAGAGCAGGATCCCGACTATATATTTTTCACAGGCGATGTTGCGGACTCCATTTTGACCGACATAGACAAGGCGAACGCTTTTCTTGAAAAAATATCGGACATCGCCCCCTGCTATCTTGTCTGGGGCAATCACGATAACGATATCGAACAGCAGGACAAGGACAGTATGACCAAATGCTGTGAGGAAAACGGCATAACCGTCCTTGACAGCGAAACGGTTTATCTTCAGCGCGGGAAGGACAAGATATTGCTGACGGGAACTTCCGATTATCTGTACAGCAATAAGGTCGATGAGATGATGAAGAATTATCCCGAACAGGATCAATTTACGATATGGCTGCACCATTATCCCGAGGATTTTCAGGAGATCGTTGATATGTCCTCTCAGGCGGGCTGTCAGGCTGATTTGATATTTACAGGTCATGCTCACGGCGGACTGTTCGGATTTCCGTTCCCGAATGGACTTTACGCTCCGGGACAGGGATTTCTTCCAGAATACACCTCGGGAGAATATACATACAGCGGTTCTGAGATGATAGTCAGCAGAGGAGTTGGAAACAGCGGATATACAAGGCGCTTTGCGGACAGCTTTCACCTTGTTGTCGTTACATTAAAAAAGTGAAAGGATTTTACCTATGAAAAGAATAAATATTTATGAAAACGGAATATACTTCGTGCTTGAAATAAATGACAACAACGAACCGAGACTTCTGCATTTTTCGGCTCTGCCATTTGACGAGAAAACGCTTACCTCCCGCACGGGAACTACGGGCTTCAAGCTTGTGGAATTGCAGGTAAGCGGTATCGACAGAGCAGGGGAGCGTCACGGAAACAAGTATATCGTTACCGCACCCGGATACCGAATGAAATTCAAGGATTTCAGCGATACAAATAACAGCTTGGGAAGAAAGCTTGAAATAACCTGTATAGACGAACCTACGGGACTTGAAACGGTTTCCCATTTTCAGTTTTATACGGGTACCTCCGCTGTAAGGAGCTGGACTGTCGTTACCAATAACGGGTCGGAACCGCAGACTGTTGAATATGTGTCCTCATTTGCTCTTACGGGCATTGAAAAGGAGGGACTTAGATCACAGGACGAAAAGCTGAAGATAGGTATCTGTCACAACTCGTGGCAGAGGGAATTGCAGTGGCAGTTCTATACCTTGGAGCAGGTAGGTCTGGGTATGGCTCAGCCGCTGGACTATCAGCATTCCTCAAAGGTGTTGGGCGTTACAAATGTGGGCAACTGGTCTGCTAAGGAGTATATTCCTATGGGCTATCTGGAGAACACAGAAACGGGTTCCGCTCTTGTGTGGCAGATAGAAAACAACGGCTCGTGGCATTGGGAAATTTCCGATCAGGAGGGTCATCTGTATCTCCAGCTTTCAGGTCCGTCGGAAATAGAATCACATTGGTGTAAAAATCTTAAAGCGGGTGAGAGCTTTACCTCAGTGCCCTGCGCGGTATGCGCCGTTAACGGAGGCTTTGACGAGGCAGTCGGAGAGCTTACCAAGTATAGAAGGATCATCCGCCGTAAAAATGCGGACAACAAAAAGCTTGCGGTAATTTTCAACGACTATATGAACTGTCTCTGGGGAGATCCTACCTCAGAGAAAGAATTTCCTCTTATAGACGCTGCGGCGGAGGCGGGCTGCGAGTATTTCTGCATAGACGCGGGCTGGTACGCCGACGGCTTCTGGTGGGACTGGGTAGGAGAATGGCAGGAGAGCAAAAAGCGTTTTCCTAACGGTCTGAGAGAGATTACGGACTATATTCGCAAAAAAGGTCTGATCCCCGGCGTGTGGCTTGAGATCGAGGTTATGGGAATTAAGTGTCCGCTGGCTGATAAGCTTCCCGACGACTGGTTTTTTACCCGTCACGGCAAGAGAGTTTATGACAGGAGCCGCTATCAGCTTGATTTCAGAAATCCCGAGGTAAGAGCGCACTGCGACGAAGTCATAGACCGACTGGTCAATACCTACGGTGTGGGATATATTAAAATGGACTACAATATTGAACCGGGTATAGGTACGGAGCATAATGCGGACAGCTTCGGCGACGGACTTCTTGAACATCAGCGGGCATACATAGCATGGCTTGACGGCGTGTTTGAACGTCACCCTAATTTAATTATTGAAAACTGTTCCAGCGGCGGACTGAGAATGGATTATGCAATGCTGTCCCGATACTCTATACAGTCGACCTCGGATCAGGACGATTATAAAAAGTACTGTACAATAGCTGCAAATTCTCCCTCCGCTCTTTGCCCCGAGCAGTCTGCAATATGGTCGTATCCTATGACTTCGGGAGACAGGGAGGAAGTCGTATTCAATATGGTCAATGCAATGCTTTTGAGAATACACCAGAGCGGACATCTGGGATATATCGAGCCTGAGAGAAAGGCGCTGGTCAAAGAGGCTCTTGATGTGTACAAAAAAATAAGAGGGGACATTAAAACCGCTCTGCCGTTCTGGAGTCTGGGACTTTCAAAATTCTCAGACGAATGGGTATCTCTGGGACTAAAATGCGAGGGGAAGGCGTACCTTGCCGTCTGGAGACGCGAAAGCGCAAAGGATACCTGTAGGCTGCCCGTGGAATTCTTAAAGGGAAAGGACGTAAAGATCGAGTGCATATATCCGTCATTCAGCGAGGATAAATTTGAATTTAATAAAAATACGGGAACAGTAACTGTAAAGCTTGAAAAGCAGTATACCGCAAGATTGTTCAAGCTTAGCCGGGAATAAACAGAAAAAGCCGAGGTGAAATATGTTAAGGCTGACTGCAAAATACCTACCCATAACCGCCGCTCCATTTGAGCGTAACGAGACTTACAGTGAGACAGCTCCATGTGATGCGCTCAGACCGTACATACGCTGTTTCTGGGGAACTCCCCGATCTGTTGTTCAAAGCGGGATAATAAGCGATAAGCCAAGCCTTGTTATCCCCGACACCTGTATGGATATAATTTTTCATTTTGATTATACGAACAATTCGGTCGGCGGACATTTCTGTACCATAGATGAAAGCTCCTACTCGGCGTCGGCGATAGGAAATTCTGCGCTGACCTCTACCTTTGCAATTAGATTTTACGCTTGGACGGCGGTTTTGTTTGCGGAGAATTCCTTTGCTAACAGTAAGAACAAGGTGTTTGAAGTCGAGGATTATTTTTCCGCTCTGAAAAAAGAGCTTCTGCCTATGCTGATGAGCGTGGACACCCTTGATAAACGCGCGGAGCTTGCGGGAGAGATCCTGCTGAAAAGGCTGGATAATAACCGCATCAACGCTAATCTTATGAACGGTATCTGGGATATTATAAGTACGAGAGGTACAGCTAAAATATCCGATATAGCGCAGTATAACGCATTGTCCAAAAAGCATCTGGAGCGTGTTTTCAATGAGAATATGGGTATATCGCCAAAGTCGTTTTCCTCTCTTGTTCGCTATCAGATGCTGTGGCAGGAAATTTGTTTCAGTCCGCGTTTTAATGTTCATGACGCTGTGGAAAAGTACGGATATTCAGATCAGTCTCATTTGTTAAATGAATTTAAGAAACGTCACTCAATGACGCCGAGACAGGCTGTGGAATTTGCAAGAAAATAGTATTCGATGTCGCTTTTTTACAATACAAATGCTTTAAACTATGTTATACTGTGATTTAACATTATAATTTAAGGGGTGCGGAAAATGGTACATCTGGTTTATTGCGACAATAAGGAAAAAGTTCTGCCTAAAATACTCAGCGGAGAAAAGACAATGATCGTTAGAGGCGCGGCGGGAAGGAAGATCCCTCACAGCAGAGTTTTCAAGGGCGAGACGCTGTATTTTATGGAAAAGGGAAGCATGAAGATCTCTGCAAAAGCCAAGGTTGCGGGCGTGCAGAATTTCGTCAGGCTTACCGATGTGGAAACAGACAGCGTTCTTGCGGAAAATCAGGAAAAATTACAGCTTACCGATAAGCAGAAAGTCCGCTGGCACAAGAAATGTCTGTGTCTGGTGGAGTTTTCCAAAGCGGAAGAAATTGTTCCGCCCCTTGATTTTGAGCGTCAGAGCAATATGGACGACTGGCTAATTCTCGATAAGATAGAGGACGTGGTCGCAGGAACTGCTGTACCATATGATTACAGCAAGTCAAAATTCGGGAAAGGCGAGTAAAGGATATGATACAAAATTTTTCTGATTTCTGCAATGAGCTTTTAAAGTGCGGATTTTCTCTGGGCGGGGGAAACGACAAAGGCATTTATGCGATAATCAATTATGCTTGGAACTCACCGGAGAATAATAACTCACCCATAAGCTGGCATACGGGAGACCCCGAAACAGACCCGTGGCAATGGAGAATGCGCGTTCTGGAGGAGCGTGAGGATATTGCATATTCCAAGGTGTTTTTCCGTACCGGCGGGTATATAACAAAGGAATGGTATCCGTATTTTCTGAGGATACGCAGGCAGGGGAAGTCCTTTGAAAAAGCTTATGCGGACGGCGAGATAAGCCGCACCGCTAAGGTGATCTACGATATAATAGCCGAAAATGGCAGTATGCCGCTCCATGAAATAAAGCTTCTGGGCGGTTTCGGAAAAGATGACAAAAGCCGCTTTGATAAAGCTGTGACCGATTTGCAGATGAAGATGTACATTACTATGTGCGGCAGGACAAGCAAGCTTAATAAGTCGGGGGACGAATACGGCTGGAACGTTACGGTTTTCAGTACTCCCGAAAAGCTTTTCGGCGAAGGATTTGTTGAAAATGCAATGAAAATTTCCGCAGACGAGGCGGCGGATAAAATCAGAGAGCAGGTTCTTAAGCTCAATCCCACGGCGGAAGAAAAGAAGATAAAAAAGTTTATTTTCGGATAAGGAGATATTTTATGACAACATTTGAAAAAGCAAGACTGTTTGTTTACCGCAATGCAAGACCCATTGACCTTGCAAGGTGGCAGTACCATTTTGAAAACGGCTCGCAGGAGGCTGTACTGAACGCTCTCAGCGCATATCAGAACGCCGACGGCGGTTTCGGATACGCTCTGGAGGCTGACAGCTTTAATCCGAATTCCGCTCCGATCCAGACATGGGCGGCAATTTGTATTCTTGACGAGATCGGCTTTGAGGACGCTTCACACCCGATAATTCAGGGCATTCTGCGTTATCTTGAAAGCGGCGAGGACTTTGACAGCCGACGCAGACAGTGGCTAAACAGCGTACCGTCAAACAACGATTTCCCCTGCGCAGTCTGGTGGAATTACGATGACGGCGACAATAGTTTCAGGTATAATCCGACTGCCGCTCTTGCGGGATTTATTGTCCGCTTTGCCGATAATGACAGCAAGCTTTACAATCTAGGCTGTGAGATCGCAAGGGAGGCTTTTGACTGGTATATGGAAAGCATACCGTTGGAGGAGCCCCACGTTGCAAGATGCTTTGCACAGCTTTACGAATATCTTTACAGAGCAAATCCCGATATAGCGGATATGGAATTATTCCGTACAAAGGTGACCGAGCAGGTAAGCCTTAATATCTGTAGGGACACCTCAAAATGGTATAAGGAGTACGTTACCCTTCCTTCAATTTTTATTACGTCCAAGGACAGCATTTTCCGCGATGGCAATGAGGAACTTATTTCAGAGGAATGCAGGCTTATAAAGGAGTGTCAGCAGTCCGACGGCGCGTATAATATTCCTTGGCTGTGGTACAACGATCGCAGGGAATACGAAATTGCGGCGAATTGGTGGAAATCCGATTTTTGTATCAGAAATATGCGTTTTTTGAAAGAGTTCGGATAAAGTTTCGGTAACAGACGATTTAAGCTTTCAAAAAACGATTTATATGATTGTTTGTGCAAATATAACAAAAATGCAGAGGATTTTTCTCTGCATTTTTTATAAATATATTCGTGTGATACTTTTTTGATTATAATGTGATATTGTCCTTTATTTACGACACTTTTTATTAAATATCTTGAACCGGCATCTGTCTCGGTATGCAGCAGTAAGGGCTGTATGACGCAATTTTCTCCCTTGACAACAGTAGGGAAGTGTGATATAATTATGAAGTAAAAATTGATATGAGACTAATTCTTATGTTGGATTTACGCCTTTTGATCAGCGTACTTTAAGGAGTGTAAAAATGACTGATTCACAGCTGCATAAGCTTCATAGGCAGGAGCTGTTGGAAATTTTATTTGAAATGAGAAAAGAAATGGATTCCCTTATTGAGGAGAATAAGTCTTTAAAAAAACAACTGGAGAACAAGAGCGAGCTTACAGAGGAAATTCTTGAGCTTGTTCGGGAAACTGCCGAGGGTGTAAGAAGTCTGCGGGGCGAAAGCTCCCGAGAACCATTGACTGATGAAGCTTCATTAGAAAATGCCGAACAGTGCGAGGTGAACGGAGAGTGACGGATTTTGAAAAGCTACCGTCTGCCGATCAGCTTGAAGAGGAACTTAAGCGCACCAGAAACAGAAACGAGTATTTAAGGCTCCTGTGGAATACGGTGTCCTCTTTGATAGTAGTGGCAGCGCTTGCTGTGCTTATTTCAATGCTCTTTCTTCCGGTCCTGAGAGTGACCGGCACGAGCATGACGCCTACGCTTATGAATAATGAGCTTGTGGTCTGCCGTAAGAGGGGTGACTTTCAGCGGGGAGACGTAGTTGCTTTTTATTATAACAATAAAATTCTTCTTAAAAGAGTAATAGGTGTTTCGGGAGATGTAATTGATATTGACGACGACGGAACGGTTTATGTTAACGGTGAAGCCATAGATGAACCTTATATAAATGAGAAAGCGCTGGGGGAATGCGATATCAAGCTTCCTTATCAGGTCCCGGACGAAAGGATTTTTGTAATGGGCGATCACCGCGCCACTTCTGTTGACAGCCGAACTCAAAAAATAGGCTGCGTATCAGAAGAATCGGTCGTAGGAAAGGTAGTATTAAGGATATGGCCTTTAAAAAAGATAGAATTTTTCTGAGCTGTGGTTTTACAGCGGATTTAGTTTGCCGTAAGGAGGAGAATAGACATGCAGGATATTAGTAAAAAAATTCAGCGGCATATAAGCAGATATAAGTCAAAGCGTAAATTTAAAGTTGCTGCATTGATATTGTCATTTGCGGTGATCGTGTCTGTCTGCAGCAGTCTGATCATGCCGGCGATAAGCTTGGCTGACGGAACAGATCCCTCGATTTTCGATGACTTTAATGAGAGCAGTGCTGTAGAATTAAAGGATACACATACAGAAGGCGACGGCGCTGTTGGCTGGATCAGCGGAGATGTTTCAGTGATCCAAGGAACGACAGACGGCGAGAATAAAAATATTTCTATTTCATTCGCCTATGCTATAGAGGACGGATATGTTCAGGAAGGACAGCCGTATGTGTACTATCAATTTGACGATCATATCACGATCGACGGAGAATATACATATGGAGATGTGTATGATCCTTCGGGAGCATTCATAATCGGAGATTATCGTCTGGGCGCTGACGGACAGCTTGTAATCAAATTTAACTTTGATGCTGACTATTTTGATCAGGATAATGTATCAAAGAAAATTGTAAGCGGAAAATTCAGCGGAGACGCTGTTGCTCAAAGAGCGGATGACGAAAGCGGTACCGAGTTTACGATCAGCATCGGAGGTCAGGACTTTACTATTACAGGCTTTGAAGAAAAGACTTTGGTGTTTAATAAGGAAGCCTCCAACAATAACGACGGTACTATTACTTGGAAAATAAAAGTTGAGGATAAGACAAATAACGGAGACCTCGGCGGATATAAGGTTTCGGACGATATGTTTTCACAGGCTGAAGGCGGCGTTAAATTTACAGACGCTGACGGCAACGATGTAAGTGTTCAGCAGATCGGAAATGATTATGTTCTGGGCAGCGATGTCGGAGGAGGTCCGATCTATATTGAATATACCACCAAACTGACCGATGAGCAGACATATGCCGGTGAGGTCAAAAGTTGGGGAGTAGATAGTTATCTGCAAAACTCTGCTGCGCTTACTTCTCCGAACAATGAAACTTTAACAACGGATAAGACGGTATACTATTCATTCGGATACGACGTCAGCAAATCATCTTCTGTCGATTACGAAAATGAAAAAGTTGAATTTACGATCGGTATAGAAAATAAGTACAATAGATCGCTGAAGGATTTTGTTCTTGAAGATGACGCTTTCAATGGTCTTACAGTTGCGACAGAAGGAACGAATGAAGCCCTAACCGCAGATATAGTTTTACCCGAGGGCGTTGAAGGTAAAATTGAAGGCAGCAAGCTTACTATCACAGCGGATAACAGAACAGATCCCGATGATTTGACTTTCACTTATTCAATTACTCCGAATATAAATGATTCCGATGCAAACACAGTAAATCTTTACAGACCGAACGATTCGGAAACTCCTGTTGATTCAGAGACAATTAATTGGGAGTACAAGCCGATCACTATCAAGAAAAGCTACCAAAAGAGCGGCGGAAACAGTATAATCTGGACGATCAATCTGGATAATCAAAGCGGTTCGCTGTCAAGCTATATAATTGAAGACAGTCTCACTAGTGAGATCGACGAAGGCTCTATAAAAGCATACGCTTGCAGCGCTTCTACCCAGTGGCAGACTTTAGATGTTGATATTAACTGTACGACAGAGAACGGCAAAACTAAGATCACGATCGCAGACACAGATAATAATAACAACATTGACCTGAGCAGTATCTATATTACTTACACGACTTCTTATGATCCTGATAATAATTATGCTCCTTTGACTCAGGATCCGAGCGACGATACCAAGTATTCTCTTTACAACGAAGCGACGATATCGGGCGAAGACGGAATTATAGGAGAGACGAATGTAACAGCGCAAATCGTTCGTAACGATAAGGTGACTAAGTCTGCTGACAGCAGTGAGGTACTCGCTTCGGATTCAAACGGTAACGATTCTGAAATTGAAATCCACTGGACGGTTTTGCTTGATCAGGAAAAGGGCGGATTTGTAAGCAGTGAAGGATATACATATGAGGATAGTATAGACAGCAGTGCAGTGCCTCAGACTATTTCTGCCGATCAGCTCGGCAATTTAAAGATTGAAGCTCTTTTTGACGGAGATTCAAATTACTATGATGTTACCGATGAGGCTTTCTATGAAGTATCGCGCGAGTCTGACGGTTCAGGCTTTGATCTGAGGATTACTTCGGGAGAGTATACGTTCAGCGGAAGCAGCGTTAGCGGAAAAATACTTAGCGATGTTGTACAGCTGAAGCTTTCCTACAGTACAACTGCGGACGTATCCAATCTGGAATACGATGATGCCGTTTCTATTAAAAATACAGGTACTTTCAAGAATAAGACCGACGAAGGAATCTATCCTTATACAAGGATAGATAAGAACAACGCGCCTTACAGCAAAACATATGAAGATCAGAAAGACGCATATGTTAAGGTGAGCGATCTGCCGACGGTAACAGTAGAGGGCGTTACATATTATAGATTTGATTATACTGTTGTTTATGACGGAAGCGTGTCAAGCAATATAAGGCTTGAAGATACTATCCCTGACGGATTTAAGCAATATGACAGTGTAACGATCACTAGGTATTATGGAGGCAGTTCACAAACAACGTATCATTCTTCCCCTGATCAATGGGGTACAGGCTATACTTTAAGTGATGATGAAAAAACATTGTACTTTAACCTATATGATCCTTATGCTATCAAATGGGAAATTGAATACAGCCTGATCGTTGATAAGGAAACATTGGATACAATGGCTGAAAATGGTGAAATCATTGAGAACAAGCTTAAGATCGCAGATTCTGACGTATATCCTGAAATAAGCCAGACTATAAATCTTGATTATTCTGAAGCAGATCTGCCTGCGATAGAGAAATCGGGAAGTCAGGCGCTGAATGCTCAGGGCTCAGAATGGCCGGGATACTATAAATATACGGTAGACATAAATCCTGACGCAGCGCTGCTTACAGGAGATATTAACGGTAAGCTCAGTGTTACCGACAACATTTTAAGTGAAGGCGAACTCAAATTAAGTAATATTGGCGGAGAGAGCTCATTAAGCGCAGGTTCTTTTGCATTTGATGCTTCGCTTTATGATATTCAGCTTTATGAGGTCGATTCCGACGGAAACCGTATACAGGAAATAACGGACTTTAAGTATACCTTTGAAACAAATCCGTCAACACATGAAATAATCAGTTCAGAGGCGAGATCGGTTACACCTCCTGTTGGGTGGGACTCTTTCTCTGAATGGTATGCATTTGATGATTACATTCCGGGAACCAAAGCTACGATCGATGTTTATGTAGTTTCGGATACAGCAACTACTTTAAGTGCTGCTTCTTATTTCTATAATAAAACAAGCGGAGCGGCAGGCGATGTGATTTCCAATGGACTATCTGTTGACTGCAATGAACAAGTAACGATCATAGATTCCGACGGCAATGAAGTAACTGCTTATAAGGGTACGTTTACTATTGAAATACCGTCTGGTGCGGATACTTCAGCATGGGCGGTAGGTATTGCGTCTTATGATATGAGCTTAACCAAAATGATGACGTTAAGCTGCGAAGGCGATGTAACTGAAAGTATAGCAAGGCTGAATGTAACGAACATACCTGACGGAAAACATCTGCAGCTTGTTTATACTTATAATATATCGATTGATGAAAACTATCCAAGCACAGACGTTACCTGCGGAGCGGTCAATACTGCCGATCTGGGAGTTCCCAACAACAACGAGCTGTCTGCTTCGGATAAAACAAGCACTTCGCACGATACGATACAGATACAGTCGAGATCTCAGGTTACAGGAGAGTCGAGCAGATACTTCTCATTGTCGAAGGTAGATGTAGGAGACTATCAGCTTAAAATGTCGGCAGGATTTAATCTGTACAGGTATCAAAACGGACAGTGGCAGCAGGCGGTAAGTATCACGAAAAATGCTTCTTCCGCGAATGTTCTGGATATCACCTGGGGAGATATCGACAGCAGTGTTAAGGACGTGCTTCAGACGCCTGCAAACGGCGAACTGATTCTTAATCTGGAGGCAGGAGTTCTTTACAAGCTGGTTGAAACAAGCGTTCCGACAGTAACCGACGAAACGTACATTCAGCTTGCGGAACCAAGATATTTCAGCTACGAAAGATTACCGAATGAAATGCCGTCTGATGTTACGGACTGTAAGCTTGTGACCGGCAACTCGGAATATCCTGTTCAGAATGCGAAGGAGATAGATATTACAGTCAGCAAGGAGTGGTACGGCTCTAACTGGAACGATTATCAGTCTGTTACAGCAAGGCTTTACCGTTCAACCCAGAATGTTTCATCAGGCTTGCCCGCTGAAAGCTATCTGGAAAGACTTGATATCAACGGAAATGTTATAGCTTATGACGCTGAGGATAGCGGAGATAATGTGTTTACTGTAACCTCGGACGGATACAAATGGGAGAAGCTTCCAAGCGGAAGCGACGACGGAAAAGTATACTATTACTACGTTGAGGAAATATCGGTAACAAAATCCGACGGTACTAATGAATTGATGGCTGACAGCGGCTTTAACGTTACATATAACGGAAATGCCGCGTCCAACGAGGATTCGGATATCAAAATCATAAATTTCAAGGGTATCGGCGTCAAGAAAACATGGCTGAGCATAAATAATACGGAGACGTCAGCGCCGTCAAATATTGACAGTATTACAGTAAATATTTACAGCACAACGTCCAAAAACGATCTCAGTATCGAGGGTAAGAACCCGGTAAGCACTGTTGAACTTAATGCGTCAAATGATTGGCATACTTCGGATATCACTCTGCCGCCTGTGGACAGTGACGGCAATCCGCTGTACTATTTTGCAGTTGAGGCGAATGTTCCCGAGGGCTATACGGTTTCGTATTCACATGAATATGTCGAATCAACGGGCATAATTACAGTTTACAACAAGACCAATAACAATAACCCCGAAATCGTGCTCCCCGAAACAGGCGGAACAGGCGTAAAGGTTATTGAAATAGCGGGTGCGGCAGCAGCTTGCACAGCTACAGTATTTTTAGTTACGAAACGTCGCAAAACGGCGCGGAATAAAAAAAGATAATCGAAAGGACGATTTATTATGAAAAAAATGAAAAAAATCGCTGCTTTTGCAGCAGCAACAGTCATGGCGGTTTCTATGGCTTCTATCAGCGCGTTTGCGACAGGTAATGCAGCTGATGACGCTAGTGAAGGTACATACTCTGTTATAAAGATTACTTCGGATCACACCTATACATACTGGAAGATTCTTGACGGTACTTTTCAGGACGGTGTAATTGTTAACGCTACGGTTCCAGAAGGGGTTGACGCTGACGCTCTTCAAACTGCACTGAGTGCGACAGCCAACGACGGTGTAACGCTCGCTGAAAAAATGGCAAAAACATCAGGCACAGAACTTGCCAACTTAATCAAGACTAATTCAACAAGTATTTTCGGTGCGGAAAGCACAGGTACCGCTCTTGCTAACGGCGACAAACTGACAACAGGTTATTACTACATTGAAGAAAACGCAGGAAACAGCCAAACCGCTTATATTCTTGCTATTGTAGACGGTACTAATGAAATTACAATTCGCACGAAGCTGGGTGCGCCTATAGTAGAGAAAAAGGTTCAGGATAACGAGACTGATGAAACAACAGCGACTAAATCTGCTATCGATGATAGTGCATACTCTGATTCTACTGCGGCGAATAAGTTCAACGATACGGCTGACTATTCTATAGGCGTTGATGTTCCGTTTGAAATTCTCGGTACTATTCCCGATAATATCGACGAGTTTGAGCACTATTACTATCAGTTCACAGATACTCTCGGCAAAGGCTTTACAGCTCCTGCTGACACTCAGATAACGGTTACTATCAACGGTCAGGCGGTTTCACCTGCTGTTGCCGTATCTACCGATGATTCTACCGGTGTTAGTACTATTACAGTAACATTTGAAGATATTAAGATGTCAAATGTCAAGGCAGGCGATATAATAAAGATCGCTTATACCGCAAAGCTCAATTCAAATGCTGTGATCGGTGAACTTGGTAATACTAACGGCGTTTATGCTACATATTCCAATGACACAAGCTATAACGGCACCCTCGCGGATAAGGAAGGTAAGACTACTACCACTACCGAAGACGGCGTAGGCGTATTTACCTATGAGATAGACTCTACCAAGGTTGACGCAGCAGATGGCAGCGCGCTTGCAAATGCAACATTTAAATTCCTCAATTCAGATAAGTCAAAGGCTGCTGTAATTGCTGATGGAAAATTTGTTGAATGGGTAGATTTTGACAGCGAAGATGCAACTACATTTACCACTACCGCAAGCGGCGAATTTAAGATAGCCGGTATAGACGAGGGCGTATACTACATTCTGGAAACAGTCGCGCCTTCAGGATATAATAAGCTTACCGATCCGATCAAGGTTGAGCTTTTAGCAACAACTGATAAGGACAGCACATATACTTACACAGCGGATAACGCCAGCAGCGCATTCACATCTTTGAATGCTAAGATCGATGATGAGTTAGTAACGGATGACAAGGATGCAGAGACTGCTGTTAATTACACAAACGGTAAGGTTTCGGTAACTATTGAGAACAGCAAGGGCTCAACGCTCCCCGAAACAGGCGGAATCGGCACAAAGATATTCTTTACAGCAGGCGGTATTATGGTTGCAGGAGCAGGCATAACACTGGTTACTAAGAAGAGAATGAAGAAAGAAGAAGTATAATTTGAACTGACTGTTTAATAAAACCTTATATGCTTGCCGGCGGTTTATCCGTCGACGGGCATTAGGGAGAGCTTCATTGAAAATACTGTCGGTGAGGTTCTCCGTAATGCCATAAGGCTGAATGGGGAGAGTACCAATAATGTGCCGCCGATCTTACTGCGCCGACGGCGTCAGGGAGGATACCATGAGGAAAAAAAGCGGTAAAAAGTCCATATCCACTATTATATTGCTGATAATATTACTGGTGGGTCTCTCAGTAATGCTTTACCCTATAATAGCAGATTGGTGGAATTCAAAAACTCAGAGCAAGGCTATTGCCGCATATCAGCAGAAGGTCTCAGAACTGAATGAGGAGGATTATGAGCGTATTTTTGCAGCGGCACACAGCTACAATGAAGAGCTTGCAAAGATCTCAAATCCGCTGCTGAATTACGACGAGGTCCCCGATTATGAGAATATACTGGACATTACCGGTACGGGCATTATGGGATATATTTCTATTCCGCAGATCAGAGTTGAGCTGCCTATATATCACGGCACCAGCGAGGGTGTGCTGAATGTTGCGGTGGGACACATGCAGGGTTCGTCCCTGCCGGTGGGAGGAAAAACCACACATGCTGTTATTTCCGCACACAGAGGATTACCGTCCGCAAAGCTGTTCAGCGATCTGGATAAGCTTGCCGCAGGAGATACATTTACGATAACCGTTCTCAACGAGACATTTACTTACGAGGTCGAAGAAATTTTTATAGTACTGCCGGACGATACGGAAAATCTTGCGATCTATACCGATAAGGATTATGTAACGCTTACTACGTGTACACCTTACGGAATAAACTCCCATAGGCTCCTTCTCCGCGCTCACCGCACGGAAAATGCACTTGTTGACGAAAATGCAGACGTCAAGGTAACGGCTGACGCAGTTCAGCTGGATTCATTCACGGTGGTTCCGTTTGTGGCAGTTCCGCTTTTTATTATACTGATTGCGGTATGGTTCTTCGGCGGAAAGAAAAAGAAATTTCCTCACAGCGATCCTCTTTCGGCGCTGGAGGATAACAAACAAAACAATGAAAATAACAACGAATTAAATTCGGACAAATAATATAGGAGGGCATTTTAATATGGATAGGAAAATAAGCCGTATAAGCCTAGCTATGATATGCGTATTCGCATTATTGTTGTGCATGATAAGTATGAGCATTCCCGCAAGTGCAGATGAAATCGGCAGTCTTACCGTTATCAGCAAAAGCGACGATAAACCGCTTGAGGGCGTTGATTGGAATATTTACCGCATAGGTTCCGGAGCAAGCGACGGAAGCTTTGTCCTTGAAGGCGATTTTGCGGATTGCCCTGTTTCTCTTAACGGGCTTGACGCTTCAAATGCTCAAGACGCGGCAAATACGCTGGAGGTCTATGCAAAAACAGGCAGCTGTCAGCCTGCCGCTTCGGGAACCTCCGATGCAGAGGGAACCGCAGTATTTTCGGAGCTTACAAGCGGAATTTATCTGGTATCGGGAGAGCCTGTTACAATTAACGGTTATATTTACACTCCTGTTGCCGCTATTGTTGAATTCTCGGGCGAGGATATGGAGATATACGGAAAATTCAGCATAAAGGAATCTCCTGTGGTGCCTATCGTAACTCTGTACAAAGTTAGTAAGATCTGGCAGAATGATGAAAATAAGTCTGTAAGACCTTCTGAGATAACCGTCGAGCTTTATAAGAGTAATGAGCTTGCCGATACAGTCGTACTCAGTGAGGAAAATAACTGGACATACGAGTGGGAAGGTCTTGAAAGCGACGTTTGGACGGTAGTCGAAAAGGAAGTTCCACAGAATTATACTGTAACCTACAGAGATGACGGAGCAGAATTTGCGGTTATCAATACCTACACTGACAATGAGGACGAATCCAGTGTGTCTGATTCCAGCGAGATTTCCACAGGTACAGGAAATAATTCAAAAATTCCTCAGACAGGTTTACTCTGGTGGCCTGTACCGCTTCTTGCATGCGCAGGTCTGGTTTTCATTGCCGTAGGTGCAAGAGTTAAGAGAAAGTGAGATAATAATGGCTAAGAAAAACGTTAACGGACGGTTTCTGATAGCTATAGGGGCAATGCTGATTTTAGCGGCATTGTCCCTTGTCTTGTATAATCTTAATATTCAGAAATCTGCCGATGAAAAAATGTCAGAGCTTCTTGAAGAAACAAAAAGCGTGATACCTTCGACATATGTTGATTACGATCCCAAGGAAAAAGAAAGGGACAGCTTGCTGTCAGATCTGGATAATATTTCTGTACCGTCGCAGGAAACTCCTGCCGCTGAAGTACGTGAGATCGAGATCATAGGATTTATTCAAATCCCGGGACTGGATCTGGAGCTGCCTGTTACCAGTGGGTGGAACTACGATTTGATGAGCCTTGCCGCATGCCGATATTCGGGAGAACTTCTTGATAAAAATCTGATTATCTGTGCTCACAATTATTCGGGCTTTTTTCAAAATCTGGACGCTCTTAACAGCGGTGATATGATTTACTTTATAGATGTAAACGGAGTGAGATATACCTATGAAGTGATACAGAGCGAGCTGTTGAGCGGATACGCTGTTGACACGCTTCTTGACGGTGATGACTACTGGGATCTAACGCTGTTTACCTGTACTTGGAGCGGAAGAAGCAGAGTTACTGTCAGAGCTGAAATGGTTTGATTTACATATTAACATAAATACAAGACGCGGATCAGATAATCAAGTGCTCCGCGCTTTTGTTTCAGTTTTTGTAAGATGAATCCGATAAGATAGAAAATACGGTCATATCACCAGGGCAACCGAATGAAAAAGCAAAAAATATAGCAAAAACGACGAAAAAGTGATATAATTGACTTTAGGAGTGTGGTCAATTATGAAAGAATACTTTGAAGAACTAAGCGACAGCAGGGAAAAATCAAATATAATTTGGTTGAAACAGTGTAACCGTCCAAACCGCCGCACCTAGAAAACAACCCGCCCATATGCTAAAATATACTCATACCCAAAACCA
>CAYNPW010000041.1:0-19637 GCA_964399215.1 uncultured Ruminococcus sp.
GGCTCCCTTTTCAGCAGGGCAATGAAATCGGACTTTTCCTCTTTTGTCATACTGTTTCCGAATACGACACCGTACCCTCCTGCCTCTGCGACATCTTTCAGCACCAGCTTTTCAAAATTATCAAGGACATACTTCATATCTTCCTCATAATAAGGCAAATATGTAGGCGCATTGCTGAGTTCGGAGCATTCCTCCCCGAGATAATACTTTATCATCTTAGGAACAAAATAATAAATGCCTTTATCGTCCGCTACACCGTTGCCCGGCGCATTGATAACAGCCACATTTCCCGAACGGAACGCCTCCATAAGATTAGGGATACCGATGAGTGACTGAGGCTCAAAGGTCAGAGGGTCAAGATATTCGTCCGAAATGCGCCTGTAAAGCGCGCCTACCTTAGTTCTTCCTCCTGAATATGTCCTGTGATAAAGAATGTTGTCCTCCACAAAAAGCTCGTCGTTTGAAACAAGAACAGAACCCGTAAGCTCCGCAAGATATGAGTGTTCAAAGTAAGCCGCGTTGTATCTGCCGGGAGTAAGTATCGCATTTATACCTCCGCAGTTTGAATAATCCATAGTATCCTTCAGCAGCTTTGCATAGTTACGGTTATCCACAATGTCATAGTCTGAAAATGCCGCAGGCGACGCAACTCTGGTCAGCTCTCTTGCTATAAGCGGATACGACGCTCCCGACGGGATACGAAGATTATCTTCAAGAATATACCATTCACTGTCCTTTGCCTGAACCAGATCGATGCCTGAAATATGACTGTAAATATTATGTTTTGGCGTAACTCCCTCGCACTGCGGAAGATACCCGCCGGAAATATAAACAAAGTCCTCGGGAATTATCTTATCCCTTATAATTTTTTTGTCGTGATAAATATCAAAAAGGAACAAATTCAGCGCATCTACCCTCTGAACAAGTCCCTTTTCAATGCCTTTGAAATCTTCGGCAGTAATTATTCTGGGAATAGGATCAAAAGGAAATAGCTGTTCTTTAAAGGTTCCGTTTTTGTAAATACCGAACTTTACACCATAGCGCCTTAAAAGCTCGTTAATTTCGTCTGCATTTCCCACGGACACAGTCGGAAATTCGGTCTTGAAAACGTTTGCTGTCACAGTAAATCACTCCCTGTCTTACAAATTATATTTTTTCCAAAGACCTATCCGCTGCGCATTCGGATAAATAAAAAAGGACGCTCCACACTAAATGGAGCATCCTTGCTTCGGTTAAAATATTATGCTATTATTATACAATGACTTCCGACATTTGTCAATAAATATTTATGTGTTGAATTATGTATTTTTTGTTAACGCGTAATATTATCTGAAAAATATGCAAGCATTGTAATTTATGCACACAACTGATCCAAAAACGCTTTTTAAGCCTTTTCAGATTCAATATCAACATGACCTTTAATATTCTGCGGAATGAAAATGCACTATATTTTAAAATTTATATAAAAATCTTAAAGGTACCTTGACAATTTTATCGAGCAATGCTAAAATATAAAGGTACCTAAGGTTTATAAAATTTTAAAAGGAGGCTTCAGCTATGTCTGAAAAAAAACTATGTCCTTGCTGCGGCAGGCATTGTGACTTAAGCGAACCGCATTGCGGACGCGGAAAAGAATATGCACGTACGGGGGTAATTCCTCAGCATGAACACTCACACGGTAGACCCCAAAGCATTATACGATCAGAAAATTATAAATCTATGAGCAGCGATAACAAGCTTATAATGAATCTTCGAGATCTGGGTCATATGTTACGTTTTCTCTTCGAGGGAAAGGGCAGTCAGAAAAGAATACTTATTTTACTGAATGAATCGGGAACAGTAACACAGCGGGAACTGACGGAAAAGCTAGGCATTCAGCCGGGATCGGCAAGCGAGGTCATAGGCAAGCTTGAAAACGCCGGTCTGATTCATCGTACACCAAGTGCAGAGGATCGACGTACCGCCGAGATAAATCTGACTGAAATTGGAATAGAAAAAGCGCATGAGGCGGCTCATCAAAGAAAAAAGCGTCATCAGGAAATGTTTTCCGCTCTGTCGGAAGACGAAAAGGAAACTCTGCTTAATTTACTTGAAAAGCTTAATGCTGATTGGGAAAACCGATATCACGACCATGAAAAACATTTTGCACATCATGGATCTCATGGCAATGACTGCCGCCCTCATGAACATGGTCACCGCGGCGAAAATGATTTTCACGAACGACACAGACATTGATCAGTAAGGAGATGATTTTTATATGTGGAAATATATAAAACAGTATCTCCACCTGGCGATAATTGCGGGTCTGTTTATGGTCGGTGAGGTGCTGATGGATCTGATACAGCCAAAGCTGATGAGCCGGATCGTGGATGACGGCGTATTAGGGCTAAACAATGACGGCGTAGGAGATATGAGCCTGATACTGAAGGTCGGAGTTATTATGATAGGTCTGGTTATTTTCGGCGGACTATGCGGTTCTTTGAATAATGTGTTCGTACATATGTCAAGCCAGAATATAGGAAACGAAATACGCAAAGACAGCTTTCGCAGAATTATGAAGTTTTCTTTTCCGCAAATGGATAAATTCGGAACAGGCTCATTGGTAACGCGCGTTACAAATGATATCACTCAGGTGCAGAATTTTGTCGCACAGTTTGTCCGCGGTATGATACGCACCACTATGCTTACTGCGGGAAGTATCTTCTTCATGTTCCGTCTCAATGCAAAATTCGGACTTATTGTACTATGCGCTTCACCTTTTATATGCGGCTGTATGATAATCTGCCTGCGTAAAGCAAATCCGCTTTTTCCCACACTTCAGGCACAGCTTGACCGTATCAATGCGATATTGCAGGAGGACGTGTCAGGAATCCGTATAATCAAAGCCTGTGTGCGTGAGATCTACGAGAAGGTGCGTTTCAGAAAGGCTAACGACGAGCAGATCAAAACACAGCTGCATATACTTATGATTTTTGCCTTTATGAATCCTATGATGAATGCGCTGATGTATATTGTTGTAGTGATCATTCTGATGACGGGTTCCGGTCAGGTCAGCTCAGGCTCTACCACTCCCGGTTCGATAATGGCAGCGATAACATACACGACTCAGCTTCTTAACGGCATACTTATGCTCGTTATGCTGTTCCAGAATATTACAAAGGGAATAGCTTCATGGAAACGAGTCAAGGAAGTTCTGAACAACGAACCTGAACTCAAGGACGGCGGCTTTGAGGAACAAGTACGCAGCGGCGGAAAAATTGAATTCCGCAATGTATCGTTCTCTTTCCCGGGATCGGATAAGGTCGTACTCAGCAATATCAATCTTACTGTCAATCCCGGTGAAACGGTCGCAATAATGGGAGCCACAGGCTGCGGAAAAACCTCTCTTGTACGGCTTATTCCCCGTTTTTATGACGTTACTGACGGTGAGGTTCTGATAGACGGTGTAGACGTCCGTAAATACAATCAGAAAAATCTGAGAGAAAAGATAGCCGTTGCATTGCAGAAGAGCGAGCTGTTCAGCGTGTCTATAAAGGAAAATATCTCGTGGGGAAATCCCTCAGCAAGCGATGAGGAAATTCACTCCGCCGCCGACATAGCTCAGGCTGACGAGTTTATACGATCTACCCCAGACGGCTACGATACGCTTGTTGCCGAGCGAGGCATGAGCCTTTCCGGCGGTCAGAAGCAGAGAGTATCCATAGCAAGAGCGGTTCTCAAGCCTGCTGAGATACTGATCTTTGATGATTCAACCAGCGCCCTTGACCTTAAAACCGAAGCCGATCTGTATGACGCTTTGAACGGAGCAAAGCAAAGCTGCACTAAGATAATCATCGCACAGCGTATCGCCTCAGTTCGGAGAGCAGACAAAATAGTAGTCCTGAACAAAGGCAGCATCGAGGCATGCGGCACTCACGCAGAGCTGATGCAATCAAGCAAAACATATAGAGATATTTATCATTCTCAGATCGGAAATGAAGGTGAAAACGATGAATGAACAAAATAAAAAACAGACAAATGCGGAACAGCGTAATATTCCCAGTATGACCCGCAATGTCAGATTTGCAGAGGTCGAGTATGCCGAAAATATAGGCGGCACACTTAAACGAATATCAACATATTTTGCTCGCGAAAAATCAATGGTCATATGTATGCTTGCCGTGGTTATTTTCGGCACGCTCTGCGGCGTGTATGCGCCAAGCCTGCAAAGTAAGGCTATCGACATTATTGCCGGCGACAAAGCAAAAGGCGCTCTTTCTCACACGCTGATACTCATGCTTGCGGTCTACCTTCTTTACAGCGTCAGTCAACTGCTTCAGGGTATATTCAGCGCAAAGCTCAGTCAGCGAATAGTCAAGCGTATGCGAGATGAACTTTTTGAGAAGATCATAGACCTTCCGATACGCTATCTTGACACTCATTCTCACGGAGATGTAATGAGCCGTATGACCAACGATATAGAAAATATCTCGACAACCGTTTCTCAATCGCTTCCATCGCTCTTTTCAGGCGTACTTACCATTGCAGGAACTGTTATAATTATGCTGTGGTACTGCTGGCAGCTTGCTGTTTTAAGCTTTGCAACCGTTATTTTGACGGTAATTGCAACCAAAGTGCTTTCCAAGAGAGTGCGAAGATTTTCACGAAGCCGTCAGCATCTGCTCGGAAAGCTTAACGGAACCGTTGAGGAAATGATCTCAGGATACCGCACAGTCGTTGCATACAATCATCAGGATATTACGGTCGAGGAATTCTGCAACACCTCAGATTCTCTGACAAAGGCGGGAATAAAGACCGACGTCATTAGCGGAGTAATGGGTCCGATAATGAACTGTATAGGAAATATCGGATTTGTAATAATAGCGGCATTCGGCGGTTTTTTTGCTATCAAGGGTATGATCTCCGTCGGTATAATTTCAGCGTTTATCGTGTACGCAAAGCAGTTCAGCCGTCCGATCAACGAGATAGCACAGATTTACGGTCAGCTTCAAACAGCGATCGCGGGCGCAGAACGTGTTTTTGCAGTGCTTAAAGTAACAGATGAGGATATGACAGGCGAAGCTCTTGCAAACGAATCTGCCGCAACGGTAAAATTCGATAGGGTTAGATTCTCCTACGAAAAAGATCATCCTATTCTTCACGATTTTACGCTTACGGTTCCGTCAGGCAAAAAGGTCGCGCTTGTCGGAGCAACAGGAAGCGGAAAGACAACGGTTGTAAATCTTCTTATGCGTTTTTATGATATAGACAGCGGAAACATACTTATTAACGGTCAAAACATAAAAGATGTTTCCCGAAGCAGTCTGCGAAAGGATGTAGCCATTGTACTTCAGGATACCGTTCTGTTCTCCGATACCATTCGCAATAATCTGAAATACGGTAACGAAAACGCCACAGATCAGCAGCTTGAAAATGCCGTTGAAATGAGCCATTGCAAGGATATGATCCGAGCTTTTCCGCAAGGCTATGATACAATGCTGACCGTATCAGGTGAAAATATCAGTCAGGGACAGCGTCAGCTTCTCGCTATTGCCCGAGCATTTGTTGCCGATCCCAGAATTCTGATTCTTGACGAAGCGACCTCCAATGTGGACACCCGAACAGAAAAGGCTATTCAGGACGCAATGCAGCTTGTAATGAAAAACCGTACCAGTATTATCATCGCTCACCGTCTCTCAACGATCAGAGATGCCGATATAATAGTTGTTATGGATCACGGTGAGATCGTAGAAAGCGGAAATCATGACACTTTACTGGAGCAAAAAGGCAAGTATTACGATCTGTATATGACTCAGTATGCGGGATTTGCCACTTGATCAATTTCTTTTATGCATGTTCGTATCATTAAACCGACATATTCTGTCAAAGGCAATAAGCAACAGCCAAGCATTTCATTGTGCTTGGCTGTTTTAATAACAACTATTTCAGCTTTTGTATCTCTTTGTTTCGGTATGATAAAATGCTGATAATAAATCCAATTATTCCGGTACATATAAACATTACCGCCATACCGCTGCCTTCCCCTCTGCCTACTATAACGCTCAAAGCGTTTGAAATCAAATTTTCAGCTTTCATAAACGGCTCAAAAACATAGTCTGCCAAAAAGCCTCCGAGCAAAATCCCAAACGGAATAGTACTGAATTGAACGGCGTTCCGCACAGCGAAAACTCTGCCCTGCATTTTCTCGGGTATTCTTTCATACATAATTACATTCTGTCCCGCCATTAAAAAAGGAACAGGCAGACTGGCAGCGATTGCAGCTAAAGACCACATTACGGAATTTCTACCTACCGCCATGAGCATATCTCCGAACAAAAACGATACCGCAGCGGAAAAATAAATCATTTTGATATTATTTTTTGAGCCTTTTCCTGCCGAAACGATAATTCCTCCAACGACTCCGCCGATTCCCATTACTGCGTTGACAATACCCAGCACCACATTGCTGCCGCTGCGTGAAATAATCATTGGAGACAGAATATTTTCATAGGTAAGTCTGGAAAAAAAATTTATCATTGCCATTGTCAGCATTATAAAAAGAAGTCCCTTTTCGACTTTCAGAAATTTAAAGCCTTCCATAGTTCCCGAAAAAACAGAGCTTTTTTGCATTTTTTCATATTCCTCAGAAATATGAATAGCAAACAGCAGTACAAAAAATGCGCACAGAAAACTGAAAATATCTATCAGAAGTATCGCTTTCAGTCCGCCGAACGAATACACAAATGCCGCTATCACAGGATTTAAAACAGTTACAAGATTACTGGAAAATGAGTTCATTCCGCTAACGTTTGAAAGCTTTTCCTTAGGAACCATTTTCCCTACGGCAACAGCAGAGGCAGGTTGCTGAAAAGCGTTCATAAAGCCTATCACTGTATTTACCGCATAAATGTTCCATACAGCAAGTTTTCCGCTGATCGTCAGCGCTAACACGGCAAGCGTGCATAATGCCGCTGCGCTGTCAGCGATAAGCATGATCGCCTTTTTACTGTGTCTGTCCACAAATGCACCGGCAAACAAGCTCACTATAATATAGGGCACATAATTACAGAACGACATCAAAGAAACTGACATTGCAGAACGGTTCTGTTCATATGTCCACAGAATAAGCGCAAAGCCCGTCATAGCGCTGCCGAGCTGAGAAACGCTCTGGCTCAGCCAGAACAAAATAAATCTTTTATAGTTTTTCATCGAATTTTACTCCTTATCGTTAAATTTATACGGTAAGTACAAAACCCGATGTCGGACGAATACGGCTAACTCTGTACAATCTTCGTCCCTTCATCGAACCTTGTACAGAGTAAATCTCTTAAATTTATAATAAGTCTGCAAAGCATAGCGTTCTCTCCTATTTCATATATGATAAAATAACCTACACATATATTTTATCATAAACACTTCCGTCTGTCAAATAAGTATTTTTCTGAACCGCGGCTTCAACTGCCTGTCCTGTTCAGTTCTATGAACTCTTATCTCAAATAGCTCTCAGCCGACATAACGCAGCACGCCCCGTCGGCAACTGCCGTCACAACCTGCCGCAGGTTTTTTACCCGTACATCTCCTGCCGCAAAAATACCCTTTGCAGTGGTTATTCCGTCCTCTCCCGCAATGACATATCCGTTTTTGTCAAGCTCGCAAATGCCGTCGAGCAGCGCAGTATTCGGTATGCTTCCGACAGCTACGAATATTCCGTTAACCTCAAGACGTTTTTTTACTCCCGATTGCAGGATATCTATCGCTTCAACCCGTTTTTCACCGATAATTTCAGCAGGCGAGGCATTGAGTACAAGCTCGATATTGGATTCTGCCCTGACTTTTTCCTGCAAGGATTTGTTTGCCCTGAATTCCTCTCTGCGGTGTATAAGATAAACCTTTTTAGCAATTTTGGAAAGATACAAAGCGTCGCCCAGAGCCGTATCTCCTCCGCCGACTACCGCCGCTATCTTGTCCTTGTAAAACATTCCGTCGCATACAGCGCAGTATGATACTCCTGACAGCTCTCCTCCGGGGACGCCCAGTCTGCGGTATGAAGTTCCTGCGGCGTATATAATTGTTTTTCCGTCAAGAGTTTTTCCGTCTTTGAACCTTACGGTATAACCGTGTTCGGCAGCAACGATCTTGCTTGCCTCTCCTTCATAAAACTCCGCACCGAACGATACTGCGTGTTCACGGAATTTTTCACCCAGCTCATATCCGTTGATTCCGGGCAGTCCGAGATAGTTGTCAACCTGTTCGGTAGCGGCGATCTGCCCTGTTCCAAAATAATCCTTTTCAATAATTACACAGCTTAGCTGAGCCCTTTCAGCATAAATTGCAGCAGAAAGACCTGCGGGGCCGCTGCCGATTATGATTATATCGTACATAAATCCTCCGTTCCGAGAAGGACGCTGCATATTTCCTGAGCCGTCCGTTCTCTGTGTTATAAGTTTCTTTTGAAATACGCGACAATCTTATTATTATCGGATTTCAATAATCTAATCAAATAAATTCACAACGCCCAACGTTAAAGTATTACGGCGGTCAGTTTACATAAAACATTCATACGGACTTGATTTTCCGCTTTGACTGCTGTATAATCTAAGTATATTTCTGTTAGGAGATTTAAGATATGTTTGAAAATACAGTTAATGAAATCAAAAATAAAGACCTTAATGTGCACGGCATAGAAATTTTTCATAACGGCGAAGTCGTATTCAAACACAGCTTTTCGCCCGAAATTCGATACCCTATTTATTCAGCAACCAAATCTTTTGTATCCGCAGCAGTCGGTATTGCTTCCGATGAAGGTAAACTGCCGCTTAATGCTCCGTTATATGAATTTCTGGAAAGCAAGTATATGACATATATTCCCGCAGCACAGCTTGAAAATTTCAAACTTCTGACTGTAAAACGTTTTATGACGATGTCAGTTTCGGGATATCCTTTCCGTCCCTCCGGAAGCGACTGGCTTGAAAATTCATTGTCTCAGCCAATAGATTACAGCCTGCCGCCTGTTTTCAGCTATTCAAATATTCCCGCATATCTTGTGGGCGCCGCCTGTGAAAACGCCGTCGGAAGTCACCTGATAAAATACCTTACACCAAGACTTTTTGAACCTTTGGGAATCGAAAATCCCGTATATAAGAATTGTCCTAAAGGACATTTTTATGGTGCAAGCGGAATGGAGCTTACCGTTCACGAGCTTAGTCTGTTAGGACAGCTCTATCTGCAAAAAGGTATCTTTAGCGGCAGGAGAATTCTGTCCGAACAGTGGGTAGATCAAGCAGCTTCCCCACAGATATCAAACAAAGAGGGAGGTTACGGATATTTTATATGGGTAAACGGAAACAGCTTCAGGATAAGCGGGAAATGGGGACAGAAATGCTTGGTATATCCCGAAAAAAAGCTGATCATAACTTATCTTTCCACCCTGCCCGAAAGATCGGAGGAAATGCTTAAAATCGCCGACCGTGCGGCGAAAAGCCTCTGACAAAAATCCAATGACAACATTATAGCTTTCGGGGGTAAGCCCTAAATATTCATAGCGTCGAATACGGTTATAGAACCCATGGTCGATATAAATTCATTACCGTGATTAACACCCTCAAAAATTTTCTCGCCATCCTTAAACGCAATGGCCCTACACATCGGCAGATCCCTCCAGCCTTCATTTTCAAGCGGCTGGGTTGATAAAATTACACCGTTTTCAGTCTGCTTGTATGACAGAGTTGCGTTCATATTTTTATGTACATACAGGACCTCTCCGTCGAAAATCATTAAATTAAGCTTGTTTCTGGACGAAAGGCCGCATACTAAGCTGTCCACTAGCTCAAAGCGTTCCCTTATATCAAGCCGTTTTTTATTTACAAGCGCTTTGTTTATTTTATCGATCAGATACATGAATATACGCTCGGAGTCAGTATCGCCGTTTTGTAAATCAAGATACTTCATCAGTTCCAAGCCCGAATAAATCGTACCGTTATGAATGAGCGTCCAGCGTCTGCCCGAGTTATCGCAGCCAGAAAAAGGGTGACAGTTTTCCTTTCTGGTTGCACCGACCGTCGCATACCTGATGTGAGCCAGCAGATTCTTCTGAGGAGAAAGACGTTCGACAATTCCCTCGATCATGCGGCTTTCATTGGCGCAGACGGGTTCCTTTTCAATTTGTAATTCTCCGTTTTTCTCTGCCGCAATTCCCCAGCCATGAGGATGCTTATTGCTGTGACTGAAAAATTCCCTGAGATATTCCGTCAGATCCTCACGCTTTTTCAGACTCGCTCCAAGCAGCTCGCACATAGGTTGCTTTCTCCTTTCCCTGTAAATTTTTTCAGTGCAGTATTGTGAAAATCATCCCTGTAAGCTTTGTAGATCTCATCCGAATACCTGTTTGCACCGATAAGCTTTCTGCGCTGATATTCTATCACGTCCGTTATCATGGTGTATTGAGCAAAGTAAAGGCTCATATCGTCAAGCAATCCCAGCGCCGCCATAACGGCAGGATATCCGTCGATCCCTATTTCATTTATATCAAAGCCCGCCGCCGCTTTATGGTTAGCAATCGCCTGAAGCTGTAAACCATAGCTGAATTCAAAATCAGGCAGACTGAGAAGATATATCATAAAATAATGAGCAAATTTCAGATCCTCTGCAAATATACCATACGGAGCAAGCGGATTAAGGTCAAACATTCTCAGTTCAATATGATCCGCTCCGTTTTCAGCCAGACCTTCAAGGCTGTTCTCTCCGCGCGGTTTAAGACGTACAGGCAGATAAAGCTCTCCCGCTGAAAAAAGCACGCCCTTATTTATATAGCTCTTAACGCTTGCGGCATATCTCTCGATACTGCCGTAATCAAGATCGGGAACAAATCCGTTCCAGTATCCCTTTTCACCGTTTCTTCGCGAGGAATATCCGTCAAATCCGGTACCGCTGAGAGAGTCTCCGTCCAAAGACAAATCATAAACGGGACTAGCCGCCGTCAGCAGAACCAATAGCCAGCTGTAACGGCTTGCATATTTAAAAAGCCTGAGATAAAGACTGTTTTTAAACTCTTTAAAATCGCCTGCATTGCAAATAGACATCAGGTACCGTTCGGAAAAAGAAAGATTGAAATGTATTCCCGAATAAAGCATAAGACGCTTTCCGTAACGCCGTTCTAGATTTATTCTGTATTCTTTTTTGTAAATCTTGTCGCCGCCGTAACGTGCAATGGGTATTTCATCCTCTGTTTCAAAGTGCGGAGGGTTACTGCAGAGCCAGAGGTATTCGCCGTTGCGTACAAGACGTTTTTCGGCAAGAGAAGATAACCTGCCAAGCTCCCGAAGAGCCTCGTCCGGACTTTTGCATACGGGAGTAATTATTTCAAGCTGATTTTCGCAGAAATCCCGTTCAAGGCAATCACTGTCAAATTGGTGCGGCGTCTGAGCGAGCCTTCCGTCGGAGGTCACTCTGAGAGTTTCGCGTTCCAGTCCGAAGCCGCCCTCAAATATATATTTATTATTTATCAAGATTATCACCCGTCAGATTTGAGCGTATTCTTTAATGTAACGCTCTATTTTTTCTCCCTTGTCCAGTCCGTCCAGCATTTTTCTTGCAGGATTTGTCAGATCTCTGGCTCTCTCATACAATGGATCAAGTAAGATCTCTTCGCCGTAATCCCTGTTCTTCAAGCCGTCAGAAGCAAGATCAACAATCTTCACAAGAGTTTGAGAAAGCAATTTTTTATCAGCAAAGGACGGTAGATCGCGATACGAGAAAAGTCTTTGCAGTTCCGACGCACTGTAGCCGTGGGAATATATCACTGTATCATTTTCCAGAAGCTCCTTCAGCTCGGTCACTTTTTCAAGCAATCCTATATGAAAAGCAGCAACAGTCATACTGTCTCTTACAGGCTGACAGCACGAGCTGCGGAATTCGATCGTTCCTCTGAAGGTCAGATCCTCGAACTTAAAGGTCCGCAGGTACAGAAGATCTTCAAGAGTGGGAAATATCTCGATCTCCCTGTAGCCTTCACCGTCAAAATATTCTCCTTTAACAGAATCTGTCTTGAGATATTCATTGATAGGTATCGGCGTAAAATTCACATATCTGCCGTTTCGCATGGTGCAGTAAATACTTGTGGTCTTTATATAATCCACAAGATCGTCTACGCTTTTGAGACTGTAGCCGAACATTCCGATGTTATGAGGATTATATCCTTGCATACTGTGTTCCCAAAGCATATTTCTGGCGCAAAGCAGCTCAGGACGCTCCGGAAGATAAGAGTTTGAGAAAAGCATAGCCTTATAAGGCTCAAGTCTGCCAAAGGTGTTTATTACGTCTATAAGCTCGCTGTAATAAACGTCTATCTGCACCTGCGACGCGCTTGTAAATGTTCCGAAATCGGGACGGTTATGAAATACCACATCTGTCTGCGCGCCCTTATGCTTCTTGTAGGAATGAAGATAATGATAAAGCATTCTGTAACGCTCGTTTGGAATAGGCTTGTTGTGATTTATATTGAAATAAGGATTTATTCCCATTCCTGTGAGCGTGTAGTTATATTTGCAGAACCAATCGTTAATGAACAGATAATACTTATCAAAGCGTTTCTTTATTTCAAAAAGATTTTCTCCCTTGCCTAAGGAAAGCTCAAGATTGGAATATGAGCAGTCAAAGGACAGATCATCTCCCGTCGTCTTGTCAAGCATAGAATTGATATTGCCGTCTGCGTCAGCTCCCACAGCCTCAAATCCAAACCGTTCACAAAAAGCATCGGACATTTCAAATATAACAGCCTCCTCTACAGGAGCCTTATTCAGATTGACTACAGGCATTTCAATTTCAATGCCGATACTGCGGCTGCGGTCAGCCCTTGTCGGCTTTATGTATTTATCAAAAATCGCCTTGTCTATGATTTCCTGATCCATTGTCTATCTGTCCTTTCGAAATGTGTGCTTTATGTAATAATTCATTCTTATATTCCCCGAAAAAAGCAGGCTTATTCATACGCATATAAAAAACGGGAAACAAGCCGAGACTGTTTTATACAAGCTTTTTAATTTCCTCTGCAACAATAAGCTTATGGGTAAAGCCTGTAAGCTTATTTTTTATGTCCCCGTTCTTTATAAACAGCAGCGTAGGCAGAGCGGTAACGTCATAGTTCTCGGCAATATTTCCCTGCTGAGTTATATCGCACTTTGCAAATAAAGCATTAACGCCCTCGCCGTCAAGCTCGTTGATCCCTGCCTCGGTTCTTTTGCAATGCACGCAGTTCGGCGAATAAAACTCTATTACAAGAGGAGTTCCTTCTGTGGAAACGATCTCGTCATAATTCTGATTTGTAAGTTCTTTTATCATCTTAATATTCCTCCTACATTTTTCTTATAAATCATATATGCTTAATATGAATTATTTACATTATAACACTATATAAGTATTTTGTCAAGCACGCGAAAGCAACTTTTTACGCGCAATTTCTTTTTTTCATGCTTTGTGCGTATAATCCGAGTCGGATAATAGGAATTTATGTACGAATTGCTTCTAAAGACAAAACTATATCAAAAAAAATATGTGAGAAATCACAAAATTGCACTAGGGGTATTGACATTTGAATCATCTTGGAGTAAAATAAATGCATATTATTCATATCAATTTTCTAGGAATTACAAAGAGAGGTTTTAGATATGCAGAAAATATTCCTTATTCTGCTTCGCACCAATTACAGAATGGGACGATGTAAACAGCACAAAAGCTAAAAATAACTGTCAGGAGATGTTAGTATGTACATTGAGTTAAAAAATATAAACAAATCATTCGGCAGCTTTAAAGCCTCTGACGATGTGAGCTTTTCGATAGATAAGGGAAAGCTTATAGGACTTCTCGGTCCAAGCGGAAGCGGAAAGACCACTATTCTGAGAATGATTGCCGGTCTTGAAAAACAAGATTCAGGGGACATTCTCATCAATGATAAAAATGTAAACTCGCTTCCGTCCAGCAGCAGAGGGATAGGCTTTGTTTTTCAGAATTACGCTCTGTTCCCATACATGACAGTGTACGACAACATCGCTTATGGACTTAAGGTGCAGAAAAAGGATAAAAAATACATAAAGGAAAGAATAACCGAACTTCTTGAACTCGTGGGTCTGCCCGGACTTGAAAAAAGATATCCCGATCAGCTCAGCGGAGGTCAGAAGCAGAGGATCGCACTTGCAAGAGCCTTAGCCCCCGAGCCGGAAGTATTACTGCTTGACGAACCGTTTGCAGCGATCGACGCAAAGGTACGAAAGGAACTGCGCACTTGGCTGAGAGAGACTATTGACAAGATCGGAATTACCAGTATTTTTGTTACTCACGATCAGGACGAGGCGATCGAGGTTGCAGACGAGATCATCATTACCAATCAGGGCAGGGTAGAACAGGTCGGTGCGCCCGCAGAGATATACCTTAATCCAAAAACTCCCTTTGTGGCACAGTTTATCGGACAGTCGACGGTAATTGAAGATTACAGCGGACTTAAAGGATTTGAGCATATTTCCGCAAAGAAGCAGGCGGTTATCCGACCGGAATTTGTTGAAATACACAAGTTTAAGGATAACAGCTATCATGACTTTGAAAGCTCTATGGAGGACGGAATTGTAAAGGAAATTCTGTTCAGAGGAAGCTCATACGAGGTCAGAGTGTCTATCGGAGACATAACCGTTACAGGCAGATACCCGCTCGGGAGCGTAGATATCCAAAAGGGCGATAAGGTCAAGGTTTTTATAAGACAGCTTTATACCTTTGACAATTCAAGCACCGAAACGATCAACAATAAGGCGCTTGACAGCTCTGAGCTTTACTACATTTAAGGAGGCGTAAACATACATGACAACGGTTAATAATACTGAGCAGGACGTTTCCCTCAAAAGCAGCGAAAGTGTTAAGGATCCCAAACGCGCTCCGCTTGAAAAGATTTTAAAGTGCGGAGTTATCTCATGGATCATCGTGCTAACCGTATGGGGATTAGGCTCGCTCGCCTATGACGAGTATTTTCTTCCCAGCCCCGCAGAAACGCTGGACAGTCTTAAGCTCCTTGTTTCAAACGGAACGCTGTGGGCGGATATCGTTGCAAGCATAAGCAGAGTTGCAAAGGGCTGGCTGCTCTCTATATTATTTGCAGTTCCGCTAGGACTGCTGGTGGGAAATTTCAAACTCGTACGCTGGCTGGTTGAACCAATTCTCAGCTTTTTCAGATTTGTTCCTGCTATCGCTCTTACCACGCTGTTTCTGATGTGGTTCGGAGTAGGAGACGAATCTAAGGTCGCACTGATTTTCTACGCGGCATTCTTCCCTATTTTTGTTAACACGATTGCGGGAGTTGCGTCAACAGACTTGTCGCTTACTGAGGCGGCCTCCTGCATGGGCGCAAAAAAGATAAGAGTATTTTTCACGATAGTGGTTCCTTCGTCCGTATCTCACATTTTTACGGGCATAAGATTGGGACTGAGTTCTTCTATAATCTGTGTTATCGCGGCGGAAATGCTGGTCGGAAGCGACGGTCTGGGATACCTTATAAACAGTTCCAAGCTTTATTACAAAACAAGCTGGGCGTTTGCGGGAATAGTTACTCTCGCGTTGATAGGCTTTATTGCAGACAGGATATTGCAGCTTATAGGCAGAAAAAAATTAAAGCACTTCGGTGTTAAATAAACAGAGGTGAGATGAGATTTGAAATATAATTATGATAATATTACTTATAATAAAAGACCGCTTACAAACGATATTGCATTGGGCATAGTTTCCAACGATCTTGCGGAGGCCGAAAATAAAACGGCGCAGCTAAAAAAACTTACCGCTCCGTATAAAATCGGGGAACTGGCAAGTCAGCAGGATGCTTGCCCCATAACGGAATTTGAAGAACTCAGAGATCGCATTGATTTCTTGAAGAACACTTTTGAGGGCTTTCGTATAAGAAATGCTCAGCTCAGCGGAGTGATCGCTGTCAAGGGTTCCATTAAAAGTATCAATGACGGTACGGCTGCGTATCTTATAGCATGCGGAAGTATAGCAGTCATAGCAGAAGGCTATGAAGATGATGCTGATAAGATACTGCTTGCTAATGGTATACTTCCTTTGATCTCGTCTGAGGAACTGCCGATAGGATCATTTATTCTGATAAGGAATATTAAAAACGATGTTTACAAAGGAAATCTTGATTCCTGTATCGTTATTCCGGGCAAGCTTTCCCCCGTTAATATTTCTTTATCGAAATATACCGATAAAGAGCTTGAAGCAATATTGAATTAAAGCACTACTAAATTATAAACAAGGAGTAGATTAAGATGAAAATAAAAAATATTTTAGCAGCATTGACAACAGCGGCATTGAGCTTTTCTTTGTTGACTGCTTGCGGCAATTCAGAAAACAATAACACACCCTCAACAGTTAAGGGTAAAAACGGCACCGAGCTTCAGGTTTTAAGAGTAGCGATTATGACCGGTCAGGGAGACCAGTACGCAGACTTTATCGGAACAGAGGAGGGTATTTTCGAGAAATACGGTATCTCATTGGAAACGACTGAATTTGTCGCAGGAATAAATACCGTGGACGCTATAGTAAACGGTACCGCAGATACGGGTCTTCTTGCAGACTTTGCAGCGGTAAACCGTTTCGGAAATACTTTGCATGATACCAATCTTGTTATCTTTTCCGATATTTCAAGCGGCGGAGAAACTAACGGAGGACTTTACGTAGCTCCGGAATACGCCGAAGATCTTTCAAAGCTGGACGGCAGCGCAGGCTGGATAACAAGTATAGGTACCGTATCAGAGTACTATAACTGGCAGGCAATGACCTATATCGGATTGGATCCCGACAAGCAGAATATTGTACAGACAACAGACAATCAGACATCTCTTGCGCTCGCTCAGAACGGCGACGCGTCGGCAGCCGTTGTGACAGGCTCGGCTATAAAGCGTTATGACGAATTGGGCTGGGTGAATGTAGCGAGTACCGAGGATATAGGTATAAATGTAAGCGCATATCTTGTTACAACAAGCGATTTTGCCTCAAACAACACTGAATTGCTGAGTGATTATTTAAAAGCGCTCGATGAGAGCATAGATTATATCAATAATAACCTTGACGATTCGGCTAAGAGAATATCGGATAAATTTGGTATTGACGTAGACGATTTCAAGGCTACATGGGACAGCTATACCTTTAATATAGGTCTTTCTGAAGAAGGCGCCGCTAAGCTTGACGAGATCAATTCATGGGCATTTTCACAAGGCAAGTATGCAGAAGAGTACAACGTAAGACAGTTTTATTTCACAGGGGCGGTCGAAAAAGCATTTCCCGACAATTTAACAGTAGATCTCTCGTCGGTTGAAAAGTAAGAAAGGAGCATAATTATGGGTTTTCCAAGCATTTACCCTACAGGAACACTGATTTACAACAAAGAAAAGGCATACGGCGGATATACTATTTTTCCGTCGGCAAAGGGAGCATTGCTCATAGATATGAACGGCAGAGAGGTTCAGCTATGGGCAGGTCTGGGAGGCTTTCCGAATAAGATTCTCCCCGGCGGATATGTAATGGGAACAACAGGCGCAAGAGGCGGCAAGCACGCTTATCAGGATCAGCTTGATCTGGTTCAGGTTGACTGGGACGGCAATATAGTATGGAAATTTGACAAAACGGAACTTGTGGCAGATCCCGGCAAAGATCCTGTTTATATGGCAAGACAGCACCACGATTATCAGAGAGAGGGTTCTACCGTAGGCTATTATTATCCGGGCGGCGAGCCAAAGACTGACAGCGGAAATACGCTTATCCTCACCCATGAAAATCTTTATAATCATGATATTTCCGACAAGAGACTTATTGACGATAAGATTATTGAAGTCGATTGGGAGGGCAATATCTTATGGAGTTGGAGAGCAAGCGATCATTTTGACGAGCTGGGCTTTGACGAGGCAGCGAAAAATACAATGTACAGAAACCCGGGACTGCACGGCGAAGCAGGCGGCGACTGGATGCATATTAACAACTTTTCCACGCTTGGAGAAAACAAGTGGTACGATGCAGGCGACGAGCGTTTCCACCCGGACAATATCATCTTCGACGCAAGAAATTCAAATATTCTTGGAATTATAGAAAAGAAAACAGGCAAAATAGTCTGGCGCGTCGGTCCCGATTTCAACGAAAACGAAGCTACCAGAAAGCTTGGCTGGATAATCGGTCAGCACCACCTTCATATGATTCCGAAAGGACTTCCCGGAGAGGGAGATCTCCTTGTATTTGACAACGGCGGAGAGGGCGGATACGGTATTCCGAATCCCGCGTCACCCACAGGAGTAAACAATGCACACCGAGACTATTCAAGAGTTTTACAGTTTAATCCCGTAACGCTTGAGATAACATGGCAGTATACTCCGCTTGAGGCTGGAAATTTACTCTTTACCGATGCCTCCAAGTTCTACAGCTCATACATCAGCGCAGCACAGAGACTTCCTAACGGCAATACGCTTATTACAGAGGGCTCCGACGGACATTTGCTTGAGGTCACACCGGAGCATGAAATTGTATGGGAATACATAAACCCGTATTTCAACACTTTGCTTGGAAAATTCAAAAACAATATGATCTACCGCGCATACAGAGTTCCGTACGAGTGGGTACCTCAGCTTGAAAAGCCTGAGGAGATATCCATTGAACCGATAGATGTTTCCACATTCAGAGTTCCCGGATCGCCTATCGGAGCAGGCTATGGAAAAATTACGACTATTGACGGAGTAGACCCCGAAAGGAGCCTTATGACCGGAGGCGGAGATGATGAAGACGATGAAAGAATAGATTTCTGCGTTGCCTCCGTTAATAAAAAAGATATTAACAATTCCTGATAGGTTACGACCTCCTTATAAAGAAATCTCCCTGTGCAATATCAGGGAGATTTCTTTATTTGTAATTAATATGAGTGTGTCTCTTGGCAAAGTCATATAACTCTGCGCATTTCATTATAGCATTACTCCTTGTTGTTTTCTTTTTTCTTCTGTTCCCACATCTGACGTGCTATAAGTGCATATCGCCTTACATCGTCAAGAACCTCGTCGTCAACATCAGTATCTCCGAAAATAGCAAATTTGATGTTATCGTCCATATTGGCGCTAACGGATTCAGAGTTTTCTTTTGAACCTGATATTAAATAATCAACCGTAACATTAAAATATTCGGATATTTTCAATATAGTTTCAGTGGAAAGGGATTTCTTTCGACCTGATTTTAAGTCTGTAAGAGAACCTCTGCTCGCACCCGTTTCTTTGCACATTACGGTTACATTTATACCGTTTTCCTTGCAAAGCATTTCAATCCTATTGTACAAATCTGACATAATTACACCTCTGTTTTTGTGCATTACAATTGAAGAAAAAATCAAGGTAGTTAACCACAGAATTGACGAATTGGAAAGGAAGGATTAACTTATGGCAATCATCTCACAAAAATAAAATTGACAACAAATTTCCATTCTGTAAAATTATATTATAAAAATAATTTCAAAATGGAGGTTTAGAAAAATGAGGTACAGTATATTTTTACCGGAAGAAAAAGGCAGATACAAACTCGGCGAAAGGGACGAACCGGTAGCGCGTTCTGCTTACGTCAGGAATTAAATCAAATATACAATGCGCCGTGTATTATTT
>CAYNPW010000042.1:0-19628 GCA_964399215.1 uncultured Ruminococcus sp.
AAGAAATATGAGAATTTTCTTATTATGAGTGTAACCCATAAAACGATAAATTCCGATTTAACTCAGAACCTTTTTTCAAAGTGTAAAATATAAATTTCTACTTTACAAAAAATTTGTATTTTACTGTTGACAAGCATACAATAATGTAGTATAATAGTTACGTTAATTAAATAGCCTTATCAAGAGCGGTGGAGGAAACAGGTCCTATGAAGCCCGGCAACCTGATGAAAGTCAAGGTGCTAAATCCTGCGGTTATTTCCGAAAGATGAGGAAATTTTAAATGAATTTTCGGCTCTCATTCTTCGGGTGAGAGCCTTTTTTATGGCTATTTAGGACAAGTACAAATGAATGTTTGAGAAAAGGAAAGAGGTTAAAATTATGGCAAGATTTTTATTCACATCAGAGTCCGTGACCGAGGGACACCCAGATAAGATATGCGACCAAATCTCGGACGCAGTCCTCGACGCTATGCTTGCGCAGGATCCTATGTCAAGAGTTGCCTGCGAAACGGTAACTACAACAGGTATGATTATGTGCATGGGGGAGATCACCACTAAAGCACAGGTTGATATTCCGCAGATCGTGAGGGATACGGTAGTTGAAATAGGATACGATAGAGCAAAATACGGCTTTGACGGACATACCTGCTCGGTTATGACTACCATTGACAAGCAGTCCCCCGACATTGCAATGGGCGTTGACAACGCTCTCGAGGGCAGAGACGAAAACGCTTTCGACACAGGCGCGGGAGATCAGGGTATTATGTTCGGATTTGCCTGCGACGAAACTCCCGAGCTTATGCCTATGCCGATCTCGCTTGCTCACAAGCTTGCGCTTAAGCTTACCGAGGTAAGAAAGAACGGTACTCTCCCCTATCTGAGACCGGACGGAAAAACTCAAGTAACAGTAGAGTACATTGACGGCAAGCCCAGCAGGATCGACGCTGTTGTAGTTTCCTCACAGCACGACGAGGCTGTTACGCTGGAGAAGATAAGAGCTGACATTATTGAAAAAGTTATTAAAGCTGTAATTCCCGCAGACCTACTTGACGAAAATACAACATATTTTGTAAATCCCACAGGCAGATTTGTTATCGGCGGTCCCGAAGGCGACAGCGGACTTACAGGCAGAAAGATCATAGTTGACACCTACGGCGGATACGCAAGACACGGCGGCGGAGCATTCTCCGGCAAAGACCCCACAAAGGTTGACCGTTCTGCAACCTACGCCGCAAGATATGTGGCAAAGAACATTGTTGCGGCAGGACTTGCAAGCAAATGCGAGGTTGAGCTTGCTTATGCTATCGGAGTTGCAAATCCCGTATCTGTAATGGTTGACAGCTTCGGCACAGGCAAGGTGAGCGATGAAAAGCTTTCCGAGGCAGTTGCAAAGGTATTCGACCTCAGACCGTCGGCAATTATTGAAGCATTGGAGCTGAGAAAACCCCAGTACAAAAAGCTTGCGGCATACGGACATATCGGACGCGAGGACTTGGGCGTTGCTTGGGAAAGAACAGATAAGACTGAGGCTTTGATCGAGGCAGTAAAGTAATTAATATCGTCTGACATAAAAGGGAGACAAAATATGAGCAGCGCTGAAATAAATTGTAAATTCAAGGAGTTGCTGAGTCAGCTTCACCAAGAGATTTTCAAGCCAAGGGGATTTTCAAAAAGCAATCAGGATTTTATGTCATATTCCAAAGAAAATTTGGGAAAACACATAAACTTTCAGAAATCAAGAGACAATTTCGGAGATGTATTTGAATTTACAGTAAACATTGAGGTTTTTCTGACAGACGGCACACGTCCAAAATCCAAATTACAAATTAATCCTGTTTTCAGAAACAGGATAGGTTATTTCAGCTATTATTATAATGGTGACCAGTGGTGGTATTTCAGCAGTGAAAACTATGACGATATTTATAATGAAATAAAGTCTGCTTTTCTTAATGATGTTTTCCCTGTCCTTGACAGTTTTGAATGTAAAGACGATCTGGTTACTCTGTACAGGAGTCAAAAATTCAATTTGCATTTCTGGTCTCAGAAATTTGAGAACGAAATGAAATTACTTGATAAATAACTATTTACACATATAAAACGCCTCGAAAGGATCATTTTCCCTTCGGGGCGTTTTCGGTTCAGCTTAAAGTTATTTTATTATACTATCTGCCCCATTCCACACTTCCGTTCATAAAGCAAATCAAAGCGATAACGGCAGCAGCCATAACGGTAACGGCAATAACTGTGACCGCTACCGATCTCTTATCAAGCTTGTAGTCATCTCTCTTAGGCAGCATTCCTATTCCTTTAAGAGCGCTTGACAGCGGCTTATATATTATGAACAGAACAGCGGAATTAAACACTCCCTTAATGATATTAAACGGAAGCAAAAGCGTCGGGATAAGTCCGATAACAACTTCTCTGGGAGCTTTCATATACAGCGGCGTAATAAGTATATTCATCACTATCATTACACCGGTCATAACGGCAGCTCCGCATAAAAGTCCCATAACCGCGCCGTAAAGATTTTTCTTATACTTATAGATCAAGGACGCTGTGACCGCAAAAGACGCGCTTCCCGCAAAATTCATCACCGCTCCGTACAAGCCTGTGTCCGAAATGGTTATCATTTCTAATACAGCCTCTGTAAAGGCTACTCCCAAAGCAACAACCGGACCGAAAATAAATCCTGACATTGTTATAAAAACGTCCTTTATCTCGAACGACAAAAACTGGACCTTAAATCTGAATACAAAAAGACAGAGGTATCCCAGTGCAACAAACATTGCCAGAACCGTAAGCTTTTTTGTGTCGAATTTATTTTTAGCTGTAACATCATTCATAAAAAATTCCTCCAAATAATTAAAATTATCGGGAGAAACGCAGGAAAATATTGCAAAAAGTCCCCGAATGCGCACACTCGGGGACTACAATTCAAAATTAAACTGTCGTTTCTTCCATCCGGACTTTACCGTCGGTTTTGGATTTTCACCAAATCAGCGCATTTCTGCGGTCGAGGACTTATAGCTAAAGCAAAAGCCTTGCTAATCACCTCCGGTGTGGAATTTCACCACCCCTGAAACACAATGTTAAATTCAAGCTGAACTATGATACTTATATGACGGAAAAGCTAAGCTTATTCCTCTGTATCCTCTTCAATTTCGGAAAAATCAAACTCAAGATTTTCCCCGCAGTTAGGACATTCAATAGAGCCCTCTGCGATTATATTTTCGCCAAGACAAATGGTATCGCCGCAGCTTGGACATACGCACTCGTAAAGCTCCTCATCGTCGCCGAATTCGTAATCCTCATCATCTTCTTCATCGTCGTCATCATCGTCAAGATCATAAAAATCCTCTTCAAGCTCGCCGAGATCCTCATCAAGAACATCGATAAGCTCTACTGCTTCGTTAACCTCGTCCGCAACATCCTCAATAGCAGCAGCCATTTCATCAAGAATGTCAGCTATAGCAGCAAGAACCTTACCCTCGTTGGTTGTTTCGTCGATCTTAAGACCCTCCATAAGACCTTTAAGATATGCTACCTTCTTTGAAAGCTCCATAAATAAACCCTCCTTTTAGGTTTTTATATCAGATCAAGCACGCTCCATATACTCGCAGGTACGTGTGTCGATTCTGATCTTGTCGCCGGTGTTGATAAACAGAGGAACTCTGATCTCAGCTCCTGTTTCAACAATTGCAGGCTTGGTTGTGTTTGTTGCTGTATCTCCCTTGATACCCGGCTCAGTCTCTGTGACCTCAAGATCTACAAAGTAAGGAGGCTCAACTCCGAACACCTGACCCTTGTATGAAAGAATCTTACATACCATATTCTCCTTAACGAACTTAAAGTTGTCCGAAAGCTCACCTGCGTTTACAGGGATAAGCTCGTAGCTCTCCGGATCCATAAAGTAGTATAGATCTCCGTCGTTGTAAGAATACTCCATATCCTTTCTCTCGACATAAGCCGTCGGGAACTTAGCAGTAGGGTTGTAGGTCTTTTCAACAACGGAACCTGAAATAACATTTTTAACCTTTGCTCTTACAAAAGCCGCACCCTTACCGGGCTTAACATGTTGGAACTCAACGATCTGCATTACGTTGCCGTCTTCCTCAAAAGTCATACCATTTCTGAAATCTCCAGCAGTTACCATATTTTAGTACCTCCAAAATTACTTAATTTATCAGACTGTATGAATGTATAGAACGAGCATACACACATACTTACACTAATATTCTAACATATAATCTTATATTTTGCAAGTGTTTTTTTATTTTTTCTGTCAAAACAAGAAATTTTTTTCTGAAACGGATGCCCGTTAAACATAACTGTGGGTCCTGTTCATATCTGTTTCAAGGTTCGGATAATCCGCTTTTATACGTTTTGCCAGCTTTTCAGCGGAAATCTTACCCTCCTTCAGCGCATTGATCTCCTCTGTGGTAATTCCCACAAACTGAATAAAGTCAAGTCTGCCGTAAATTGTATCAAGCCCCTCCGCCTCAGTATCGGCAACGACCATAAGAGCGGTTATTTTACATTCAGGCTTATCAAGACGAATGGACGTTCCGTTGCCCGCAACATAATGGTAAGGCTCAAACCAGCGTTCGGTTCGGTAAGTATACCTTGCCATATTGGACAAAACATCTATCGCCCACATACAGTCCTCTATACTGTCCTCTTTCAGCTTAAACGTCATTTCATAACCCCATTTGCTGAACTCGCCTCCAAAGGACTTTTCCTCAGCATAAAGCTCGCTCATGCCGTAGGTAACAAGATGCTTGTATCCGTTGGGAGATTCGTAAATACTGTATCCGTCCAGAAACTCATTTCCTCCGAAGATCGCCCTGCTGGCCATATTACTGGCAAAATGCTTTGGTTCCTGATCCGGATAAAGCGCGTCAAAAACTCCGTCTATTGCATCCCAGCCGGGAGCCCATTCTTCGTCAGCGGCTTGTTTAGCCTTAAATTCATCTAATGTCATTTTGAAAACTCCTATAATATAATTAATTTTTTATCGGCAAGGGTAAGATTTTCACAGCCGTCAGACTTGACGACGGCAAAATCCTCAATTCGTACACCGAATTTGTCCTCGATATATATTCCCGGTTCAACCGTTATAACAGAATTTTCAGGAATTATAATTTTACGTCTGGGAGACGCCACAGGCTCTTCGTGTATTTCCACACCCACACCGTGACCCAGTGAGTGACCGAAGTTTTCTCCGTAACCCGCTGAGGAAATAATATCTCTTGCTATTTTGTCAAAATCATATCCGCTTATACCCGCCTTTAGCTGACCAAGCGCCGTTTTCTGAGCTCTGAGAACTATGTTATACACACGCTCCATTTCCTCGGTGGGACTTCCTACGCACACGGTTCGGGTCATATCGGAATGATAGCCGTCTACCACAGCGCCGAAGTCCATAAGTACAAATTCTCCGTTTTCAATTACCTTATCCGAAGGTACACCATGTGGCAGAGAGGTATTCTTTCCCGACAGCGCAATGGTGTCAAAGGACAGCGCCTCTGCGCCATGGCTCAGCATATAGAAGTCCAGAGCAAGCTGAACCTCCCGCTCGATCTTACCCGCCTTGATAAAATCAAGCATATACTCAAAACCCGCCTCGGCGATACGCTGTGCGGAAATGATCTTTTCAATTTCGTCTTGGGTTTTCACAAGTCGTATCTCGCGGATCGCCTTGGCAAACCTTTCGTCATCGGTAATATCAACGCCCAGCTTTTTCCTGTACATATTAAGCTGCGAAACTGTGCAGGTCTCGCTGTCAACTGCGGCAGATTTTGCGTTATGCGCCGCAAGCAGTTCCTTAATCTGCTCCATTGGCTTGGAGCTTTCAAGCACTACGCTGCAATCCCCGACTGTCTTTTTTGCCTTTTCGATATATCGGAAATCTATGACAAAAACAGACTCCTCCGGGAATACCAGCAGTATTCCCGCACTGGACTTCATTCCCGTAAAATATCTGCGGTTTACGTCGTCTGTAATAATTCCGCAGTCGGCAATACCGCTAAGTCTGCTCTGCAAACGTTCAAGCTTATTCATTCTCATCACTTGCTTTCCAGCCGTAGTATAAGGCGTCTACAGCCATTAAATATGAAAATTTTCCAAAGCCAGAGATCTGTCCCTTGCATACGGGAGCGATAACAGACTTTTCCCTAAATTCGTCGCGGGCGTGAATATTACTTAGATGAACCTCCACAACAGGTATTTTTATCGCCGCGATAGCGTCCCTGATAGCGTAGCTGTAATGAGTGTACGCTCCTGCATTCAGCACCACACCGTCGTACTTTTGACGAGCAAGATGCAGATTGTCGATTATTTCGCCCTCATGGTTGGACTGAAATATCTCGCAGTGAAAATCGTATTTCAGCGCGTGTTCGATTATCTCATTATTTATGGAATCGAACGAGTCGTTTCCGTAAACACCCGGCTCACGCTCTCCCAACAGGTTGAGGTTAGGACCGTGTATCACAAGTATTTTTTTCATAACAACACCTCTTAAATCAATCTAAATGCATAGTGTAAAATTTCGCTTTGAAAGTCTGACTTCCGTCAATTTTTGAATATTCACCATACAACTCCTGTTTCTAATTCAAAATCCGCATGCTCTTTGCAAGCAATGTCCTCAAAACCACTGAAATTATCCGTAGGGAACTTCAAAAACTGCTAAAGCTCTTCTGTACTGTACGCCGCATATCCCTCGTAATAATAACTGCGGTCAACACCTTTCATATAAATTTCCCTGCTGTTGACATCGTCTGTCAGAGCCTGCTTTAAAATCAGCTTGATCTCTGTGTCCTTAACGGGACTGCGTTCCATTGCAAGGAGATATTCCTCCTTGTCTACATTGCTCCAATCGACCACACAATGCAGTTCTTTTTTTAGCATAAGGTCAAGCCAGATACGCATACTTCTGCCGTTACCCTCCCTGAATGGATGCGCAACGTTCATTTCAACGTACTTTTCGATTATTTCATCAAAGGTAGACTGCGGCATTTTCTCTATATTTTCCAAGGCGGAATTCAAGTACAGTGCAGACGCAAATCTGAATCCGCCTTTTGAAATGTTTTCGTTTCTTAACTTTCCTGCAAAAAAATTAATATCCTCAAAAAGCGTTCTGTGGATTTCTGCAAGAGAGGAAAAAGTTCCTGCGGACATTTTATCAAACGCTCCGTTTTCAAACATCATAAGAGCCTTTCGCTTGCTTATTTTCTCCTCTGCCGCCGCAAGCTCAAAGGAATTAGTTATGCCCAGCTTATTTTTCAAAATCATAGTAAGACCCCTTAGATCATTTCAGCGACAGATAATACTTTTTCATTGTAAGAGCGTCGGCGTCCTGAGTACCTGCGCTTTCACACACAAATGTGGGAGCAAGATTTTTCTTTGCAACTATCTCCATAAGCGGCTCGTAATCGGGACCAAATCCCTGATTATCCTCAAAGGTAAGGTGCTTTTTCTCGCCGCCCGGATTTGTAAACATTATCTTTGAAAAATGACTGTGGAAAATTTTCAGCCTGTCCGAGCCGATCATATTTTCCACCTCGTCAAGCATTTTTTCGTACTCCGCCTTGCCCTTGATATAGCCGAACTCACGGGCGTTGAGATGTCCGAAATCTATGCAGGGCAGGAACGTGTCGTCCAGTCGGCACAGCTCCAGAACCTCTGTGAGATTACCAAGCTGATTTACCTTTCCCATAGTTTCGGGACAGAAAATAATATGCTCAAAACCCTGCTCCACAGCGGCTTTTCTCGCCCTTGTCAGAGTGTCCTTTGCAAGCTCCAGAGCTTCTTCCCTGCTGATTTTTGCACAGCTTCCCGAGTGGATAACGATACGCTGTGCGCCCATTCTGCTTGCGGCGTCGCAGGACTGCAAAATGTAATTTATAGAATTGTCGCGCTTTTCCTCCTCAACGCTTGAAAGCGATATAAAGTACGGCGCATGGAGCGACAGCGTAACGTTATGCTCCGCCGCCTTATCCTTCAGAGCAAAGGCTATCTTGTCGGACACCTTAACTCCCCTGCCGCATTGATATTCATAATGATCAAGCCCCATTCCCTCCAGATATCCCGGAGCCTGAAGCGTAGTTTTATATTTTGCGGAAAACGCATCGCTGTTTCCCGCAGGTCCGAATTTAGCCTGCATATCTTACCTCGCTTATCAATTATTCTGTGACAGTTTAATGGAATAAACGTGGTTCAGATTGAGATACACGCTCTCGGAACCGTCCTCGATCACTATCCACTCGCCCGAAATATCCTTGAGGATATATCCGCAGTAGTTCTTCTCCGCTGTTACAAAATCACAGTTAACTCCCATAAGTTCCTTAAAAAATTCAGTCATAATAATTCTCCTTTATTTTAATTTCAGCAGGAATTACTCCCACTCATCACGGTCATTGATATAGTTGTCATAAGCCTTGCGAAGTTCCTCGTCCCTGACCTTTGAACAGATAAAACCGATCATTTCATCTGTACCGTCCAAAATGGGAACGTTAATTTTTTTCACCTTTGTATGTATTATCCAGCAATTAACACTATTATAAAGCTGTGTGATCTCATTATAAGGACAATACACCTTTTTACGCAGAGAATTTCTGTATTCAAAGCCATTTTCATCGTATCTGAAACGGGTATTGACGGTATACATTGACAGAATTACACCCAAAACACTGAAAGCGAAAAATAAAATGCCGCCGACTGTACTGTACCTGCCATATTTTCCATTGGTAAAAACAGGCTCGAACAATACAAAAGCAAAAATCAATCACATCAGCATAAAGATAATGCTTACCGCAATGTCGCTTTTGCAATATCGGACTGTATTCTCATTTTTTCGTTTTTTCAAAATCGTTCACTCCGTTTAAATAAAAGCTTTATCTTTTCGGCAGAAACGGCTTCTCGCAGGCTCTTTTGAACCGAAACGGCAGACTTGTCTCAGGCTCGATAGGGAAAACAAAAATCGAGCGTATTCCCTTTAAATTAGAGCCTAAAATATCCGTAAAGATCTGGTCGCCCACAGCCGCAACGTTTCTTTTTTCAAGTCCCAGCTTTTTTACAGCCTTAGTGTATCCGAAAGTCAGCGGCTTTTTGCCCTCGGGAACAAAATCCAGTCCCAGCTGCTCTGCAAAAGGCGTGACCCGCTCGGGGTGATTATTTGAAACTATCATCAGCTTTATTCCAGCCGATCTCATCTTATCGAGCCAATCCAGACTTGACTGCGGCGGCACGGGATTATTGTGCGTAGTCAGCGTATTGTCCAAGTCCAATATCAGACCCTTGATATGCTTTTTATGTAAAAATTCGGGAGTTATTTCCCCCACTTTATCAAAAACGTACGTTGGTTTAAAAAACATAAATTTCTCCTGCATAAATTTTCTAAATCTAAATAAGATAAATCATAATTTAGCATCTTAAAACGATCTCCATAGCTTCATTGATAATGTCCTCAAGTTCCTTTGCACCGTCAATTACATAATCATAATCAGAAGTTGGATCTTCCGACATTTGAACATAAGCAACTCTTGTATATTTCAAATATGTATCCATCTCATTACGAATTTCATCTGCCGTAGCCTCTTTCATATCTCTAAGAACTCTTCGAGCCATTGCTATATCTAATGGTGTATCAATAAATATGCAGCAATCCAAATAGTCCTTAATCATTTTATGCTGGTATGCAAATGGATAGTCCAGCAGTAGATAGTCATATTCGCCGCTGCGGATGAGCCTTTCAATATCCGCTTTTAATGGAGATAAATCCCATACATGAACATCTGCACCCTCTGATACCCATTTGGAAAAGTCTTCGACTTCTCCCTCAAATGAGTAGTTATCAAAGTGAAGTGACGCTGTTCTTGGCAGTCGCTCTTTAATTGCATTTACAACTGTTGTTTTCCCGCCTGCCGTCACAGCTCCAATCGCTATTATTTTCATAGGCTACTCCTTTAATTTCCGATTTATATTGTAAAATACCTATAGATCATCACATTATGTAAATGACTAAAAACCCACAACCCGTCCCTCACCGCAATAATCAGCACAATGGTCGTAACATTAAAAAATAACATTGCTCTTGTAACATTACTGAGCTAACATTCATAACATGACGCTTGCTCTGTACGTCCCAGTAGAGGAGCGGTCTCATTCTCAGCCGCAGAGATATGCTCGCCTTATCACAGCTACACCTGTATTTTATTATTTAAGCTCGGTCGTCCAGTTTATGCCCTGAAGCTTAGTATCAAGCTCACGAAGCTGTTTTGAAAGTATATCAAGCTCTTTCTGCTTATCACGAACCGAGACAGTACTGAGTATTCTTATCTCGTTCTGAGAATAACGCTCAAATTTTTTGCTTGCAGCATCAAGAAACGCCCTTAACACCGACAGCTTTATTGTCAATACGTCCTTTCGTGCAATAAGACTTGTTACACTTTCACCGTCTATAAAAGTAGACGAATTTGTCAGATTTATTCTAGTTATCATATCTTCAAGCTGCGAGACGCAGTCATCAAGCTCAATAAGCAGTTCCTTGGGATCCTCCGAAGGATTTTCGCCGTCCTGAACCTTCGCATTATTGATAAGCCTTACTCTTAACTGTTCAATTCGTCTCTGCAAATCAGCTCTTAAATTCAAAGCCTCAGCCAATTTCATATAAGTCACTCCTTAAAAACTCTCTTTAACAAAAGTGTTACTATGCCAAAACGGAATTTTGATATTACAATGTCCAGTCCTGTGAGTAAACTCCTATAAATTTTTTATCTCTGAATCCAATACATATACCAAGCTCCGGATCACATTCACAATCCCCGAAAAAGGATATCTCAGGATATACAAAACCGTCTTTTGATTGGGTTATTTCGCTTATATTTATAGCAACGGCAAAAATCGAGATCTCATTTTCCAAGTCGGATTCCTCTATCCGGTCACCGCCGATCGCATCATATTGTTCGTTACAATATTCCGTGATAGCATGCCTGTAATCTTCGATTTTAACATTTTCTATGAACCAGTTAAGACAGGCAATTTCTTCATCATTCAGAGCAAATCCCTCATCTTTATAATTTCCGTTTTCATCAAATTGATTGTCACCGGCAGAAAAGACCTCTACCTTTTCTTCCTTGCCAAATAAATCAATTTTAATAATATCCCCGCTATTTAATTTCTCTATTGTTTTCATGTATATTTCCTCAATAAATTCACATTTGTATTACCGACAATACAAATAAAAGAAAGACTAAAAATAAAAAGCGGACATAGCAATGCCCGCCTTATATATACATATTAGTACTTACGCTTACGAGCAGCTTCGGACTTCTTTTTGCGCTTTACCGAAGGCTTTTCGTAGTGTTCTCTCTTACGAACCTCAGCAATAACGCCGTCTCTGGCGCATGATCTCTTAAAACGCTTAAGAGCTGTATCCAAAGTTTCGTTTTTTCCAACACGAATTTCTGCCAAAATTATTCCCTCCCTTTGCCACCTATGACAGAGGTAATCCGCAAGCCTTTTCCGTAAATCCAAGGGTGATAGTGAAGGTGTCCGCCGAATGCAGACTGAAACGTGCCACGTTTCTCACCGCCAAATACGGGTACTCTGTCTGAAATTCACGGAATACTATTAGCCAACGTAATTACAAATCTTATTATACTATATTTTACACTAAAAGTCAATAGGTTTTAACTGATTTTCATAACATTTTTCAAAAAATATTTTATGCGCTGTTATTTAACTACAATATTTACTAGCTTGTTGGGAACATATATCTCCTTGACGATCGTTTTTCCTGCCATAGCTGCCGACATATCTTTATCTTCCTTAGCCTGTCTCAATACGCTGTCCTTATCGGCGTCAACGGGGATCATTAATCTTGATTTGATCTTGCCGTTCATCTGAACCACGATCTCAACATCAGAATCAACTGTTTTACTGTTGTCATATTCAGGCCATTTCTCATACGCAATGGTATCGTTATGACCGAGTATGCTCCATATTTCTTCTCCAATGTGCGGACAGATACATGACAGCATCTTTATAAGACCCTCAGCATAAGCCTTCGGACATTTGCCTTCCTTATACACAGCATTCACGAAGATCATCATCTGTGAAATAGCAGTATTGAATGCAAGCTTTTCAAAATCGTCGGTAACCTTTTTTACGGTTCTGTGATATACCTTTTCAAGTGCCGGAACAGGAGCGTCAGTGAGATTTTTCTCCTCTGTAAAGAAAGCCCAGACGCGGTTAAGAAACCTCTTGGCGCCCTCAACGCCCTGATTGCTCCACGGCTTTGAAACCTCAAGCGGGCCCATGAACATTTCATAAAGACGAAGCGTATCAGCGCCGTAATCACGGACAATATCACTTGGATTTACAACATATTCAGGAAAACGCTTACCCATTTTGATCCCGTTAGAGCCTAAGATCATACCCTGATGAACAAGCTTTTTGAAAGGCTCCTTTGTAGGAACAAGACCCTTCTTATAAAGATACCTGTTCCATATTCTCGAATACATAAGGTGACCTACTGCATGTTCGGGACCGCCTATATATAGGTCAACAGGCATCCAATGCTTTAAAAGCTCCTGATTTGCCAATTCATCATCATTATCAGGATCGATATACCTAAGATAATACCAGCTTGAGCCTGCCGAGCCCGGCATTGTCGAAGTCTCTCTTGTACCCTTAATACCGTTTTTATCGTACTTTTTCCACTCAGCTGCATTTTCAAGAGGAGCCTTTCTGTTTTCTCCCTTATAGTTTTCAAGCTCAGGCAGAACAAGCGGGAGCTCGCCGTCATCAAGCGTATATATTTTACCGTCGTCGCCGTGAACAACAGGAACAGGCTCGCCCCAGTAACGCTGTCTTGCAAATATCCACTCTCTGAAATGATAGTTTACTGTTCTCTTGGCAACTCCCATATTTTCAAGCTTGGAGGTAATAGCCTCCTTAGCCTCCTCAACGGTAAGTCCCGTAAACTCCTCGGAATTTACCAGTCTGTAACCCTTACCTAAGTAATCGCCTTTTTCAAATGCCTTTTCGGAAACGTCGATATGTCCCAGTTTTTCATCGCCGTCGATGACCTGTATCATATCGATATTATGCGCCACGGCATACTCAAAATCTCGCTGGTCGTGAGAAGGAACAGCCATGACCGCTCCCGTACCGTAGCTGGCAAGAACAAAATCTCCGATAAACATTCTTACTTCCTTACCGTTTACAGGGTTAATACAGGTCACACCTTTAAGCTCACAGCCTGATTTTGTTTTATTCAGCTCAGTTCTGTCCATATCGTTCTTTTTCAGAGTTTCATCGATATATGCCTGAACCTCGTCTTTATTCTGGATACGGGGCATAAGCTCTTTCACGATCTCTCCGTCGGGAGCAAGAACCATAAAGGTAATACCGTAGATAGTCTCTATACAGGTTGTAAATATGGAAAATTCTCCTCCGCCGACGATTTGGAACTTAACTTCAACACCCGTTGACTTTCCGATCCAGTTTTTCTGCATAAGCTTCGTCGATTCCGGCCAGTCGATCTCGTCAAGTCCCTCCAGAAGCTCTTCAGCAAATGCAGGCTGATCGATCACCCACTGTTTCATATTCTTTCTTACAACGGGATAGCCTCCTCTTTCGGATTTTCCGTCAACTACCTCGTCGTTTGAAAGTACCGTACCAAGTTCCTCGCACCAGTTTACAGGCATATCTATATACTGAGCGTAGCCGTCAAGATAAAGCTGCTTAAAAATCCACTGCGTCCACTTATAAAACTTTGGATCGCTGGTCGCGATCATTTTGCTCCAATCATAATCGAAACCAAGTTCCTTAAGCTGTTTTGAAAAGGTCTTGATATTTTCCTGAGTAAATCCATTCGGATGATTGCCCGTTGTTACAGCGTACTGCTCAGCAGGCAGACCGAAGGAGTCATAGCCCATAGGATGAAGAACGTTATATCCCTGCATTCTTTTCATTCTCGATACAATATCAGTAGCGGTATAGCCCTCCGGGTGACCTGCATGAAGACCTACTCCCGAGGGATAGGGAAACATATCCAGAGCATAGAATTTAGGCTTTGAAAAGTCCCAGACATCTGTCTTGAATGTGTCGTGTTCCTCCCAATACTTCTGCCATTTCTTCTCAATGGCGGAAAAATCATAGTTGTTCATCATTATCAGTCCTTTATTGAAATTGATTTGAATTACATATAAAAGCCGTTGTTCTTTTTGCTTTCAATGTAAGAATTAACATCTCTGTTTTCAAACAGATCTATGTATGCCGAGATCATCTCAGATACCCATACAACGGCAAGAATTATCGGAAAAGCGATAGAAAAGATTTTACCTAATGCTGTAAACAGCCATACCCAGCCGCCAAGTGATGTTTCAGCCGATTTGCCGAATGCTTTGACAGCCAGCCATATACAGTATCCTATCTGAGGCAGAGCGCTCAGGATATAATGACATATGAGAACTTCGCGGCAATAAGATACCCTGCATATTATCAGAATTGCACATATTATTCCGGCAGCGGATGCAAACCCCATAACCGTATTGTCAATAAGCGCAAAAAGTATGATATTTATGATAAGAAATTTTAATCCTACACCTAATACAGCTTTTGCACCGCTGTTTGGATCAGGGCAGTCCGCCTCATTTGGATAACACAATGTACGGAATTCATCTGATTTATTCATATCCGTATACCTTATTATAATATTATCTGCTTATTTCAACGATAGTATTAACAATATCGCTGTAAATATCGGCTTCGGTATAAGCCTTGTTTACCGAAAAACGCGTCTGTGCGCTTTTATCGTCCTTTATAACAAGAACAGGAATATAATAGCTGCTGCTTCCAACGCCGGAAGATGACTCATGATCTACCTGTTCAAGCGTGCAGAACGGTCTGAGATCGCCAATCCTGGAATAAAGCTCAAAGATCTCTGCGGCACAGCGTGAAGGATCGTCAGACTCAGCATTAATTACATAGCAGTATTGTTTTTCACTGTAAGAATATGTACTTACTCCGTCGTAAAGATCGTTGCTGCTGTCGTTAAGTAATGAATGTTCTGGAAAATCGTTTATATCGTCCTCAGTAATATTGCATTGAATATCATACTCCGAAAATATTTTTGCACCATCCGTACTCCATACTGCTGCCTTATAATTATCGACAGCCTCGTATTTTTTATCGGCTTTTGCATAAAACTCGACCGATAGGTTTCTTTTCGGACTTACTTTGTAAAAGCCTTCATCCGCTCCGACAATAACAAAGCTTTCGCCGTACTTTTCTTTCAGAGCATACAAAACTCCGTATTTACCGCTCGGACGAAACATAGAAACGACATATGAGATAACTCCTGCTGCAGCTCCTATAATTATGAGCAATAACACCAGCTTTCTGAAATCGACAACAGATCTTTTGCCGTCGTCAGACATGCTTAAAATGCTCCTTAATATCTTTATTAACCACAAGCTGAACAACACATATAACGTCTATCACAGCCTCTACAAGATACAGTATCTCAACATTTTTAATATTATTACCCAGATTTTTCAGAACCACCGCAGCAATAAGAACAGCCGCTACATAGTTCATGTACTTTGTTCCGTTGATCATAAAATAGCAAAGCGCAACTGTCACAACAAGTGTTATGATATTTCCGATACCGAAACCGAGAATAAGATTTAAAATTCCCTTGATGACCAGCCAAACGCTTATAACGCCAACAAGATTTCTTCCGTTTACCGAATGTCCCATAATTATGTCCTCCTAAGGAAATTACTCCTCTGTAACAAGATAATGCGAAATGTCCACCGGCGTACCGTCAGACCAAAGCCTTTCAAGATTATAGTAGTCTCTTGTCTCCTTATAAAAAACGTGAACTACAATATCTCCGTAGTCAAGTACGATCCATGTCTGTCCTTGATAGCCCTCGGTACGGTTAGGCTCAACTCCCATTTGAGAAAGCTTAAACTCAACCTCCTCTGCAAGAGCCTTTGTCTGAGTATTGGACATACCGTTTGCAATTATAAAATAATCGGCGATTATAGTCAGGTCTCCGATACCTATGACCTGAATGTCCTCGGCTCTTTTTGAATCAAGAGCCTTGACTGCCGTTTTGATTTTTTCCTCTGTTGAAATATTAGCCATATAAATCTCCTTTACTTTTTAGTAAATTCCGTAAAATCATTGTAAGCCTCCAATGTGGACAACGGTATGGTGTTACCTTTTTCCACGGAGTCTGTTATCGAAAACTTCAACGCCTCGTACATTGCCCTTTCAAGACTTTTATCAGCGTATTTACGCATCTTATTAACGTCCTTATAGTCTCTGTCAGCAGAAATCAGATCTGCAAGATATATTATCACGCTGAGCTTTGACATATTACCGCAGGCAACCGTATGATACCTTATCGCCCTGATTATCTCTCTGTCGTCGATACCGAAAAGAGTCTGCACCAGCTCCGCTCCTGCAATAGCGTGAAAAAGCGGTATCGATTTCTTTTCTATCTCACACACGTCCAAAGGGGATTTCTCTGCAATTTTAAGCTGTTCTTCCACAGGAAGCTCCTTTGCTATATCGTGGAGCAATCCTGCTATCAGAGCCTTGTCCTGATCTGCGCCGTACTTTTTCGCAAGGTACACAGCCGATTCGGAAACGTTAAGCGAATGATTGTATCTTTTCTTTGAAAGATTTTTCTTCAGATATTCCTTATACTGTTCAATAACTTTTTTATCTGCCACTGTAATTTTCCTCAATATAAATTTTTGTCTACTATATATTGTACTACATTTTTGTGCAAATAGCAAGAGCAATCTATATTTTTTTTAAGCATTTCTCTTATCTGCGAGGAAGAAATTTCAAAAGGCTCTGCCGGAACTACTATGATCTCGCCTCCCTGACGTCTGAGATCTTCCGCCGCCGCTTCAAGCTTTGCGGTATCCTCATTTCTTCGGGATATGCATATAAGTCCCGCTAAAGTCAGAATTTCCTCGTATCGGTACCACTTTTCAAAGCTTAAAAGCATATCGCTGCCCATTATGAAATAAAGTCTGTCCTCGGGATAAATTCCGTGAAAATGTCTCAGAGTTATGACCGAATAGTTTTTTTCATCATTTTTAAGCTCCCAGTCGGAAAATTCCGTCTTGGGAACGTAGGAAAACGCCAATCGGCACATATTGAGCCTGTCCTCTCCCGATACAAGATTCTCAGCAGATTTATGCGGAGGTATCCTGTCGGGAAGAATTATCGTTTTATCCAGACTGACCGCTTCAAGTATCCGTTCAAGGGCATTAACATGACCCTTATGTACGGGATTGAACGTGCCGCCGAAAATGCCTATCTTCTTCATTTTACCTTGCTTTAAGTCTGATAACAGGCTCTTTTTCATTACGCTTGTAAAGTACAGCCTTTGAACCGATGACCTGAACTACCTCGGAGCCTATTTTTTCCGAGATCTCCTCAGCCGCCTCCCTTGCATTGTAAAGTGAGTTGTCAAGCACCTTGATCTTCACGATCTCATGTACCCTCAGATAATCGTCTATCTGAGCCGCCTGAGCGTCGTTTACTCCTCCCTTGCCCACCTGAAATGCGGGTGTGATGTTTGCGGCAATGCTTTTAAGCTCCGCTCTTTGTTTTGTAGTTATCATAAAATTCTCCTTTTATTTCAGCTTTTCCATAAGCTTATTCAAAGCGTCAGCCCTGTGGGAAACTGAATTTTTCACTTCTGCGGATACCTGCGCAAAGCTTTTGTCTCCATACATAAAAATAGGATCGTAGCCAAAGCCGTTGTCTCCCAAAGGCTCATAGCCTATTTTACCGCGCACTTCTCCCTCAACTGCTATCTCCTCGCCGTTCTCCTTGATGAAGTGGATAGTGCAGACAAAACGAGCCGTTCTTTTATCCTCCGGGACATTCTCCATTTTTTTCAGCACCAGCTCGGAACGCTCATTATCCGTTGGAAGTCCGCCGTAACGTGCCGAGTATACTCCCGGGTCGCCGTTCAGAGCGTCTACCGAAAGTCCGCTGTCGTCGGCAAGTACGGCGCAGCCTAAAAGCTGATAGATCGCTCTGGCTTTCAGCGCCGAGTTTTCCGCAAAGGTCGTTCCCGTTTCCTCTACTTCAATATTCACTCCCGCCTCCGACTGGGATACCGCTTCGTAGCCCAGCGGTTCAAGGATCTGCTTGTATTCTCTTATCTTGCCCTTGTTGTTACTGGCAATAACTAATTTCATTCTAATTCCTCAATTCATAAGGTCGTTTATGTAAGTTATCTTATTCTTCTTCATTTTCTCACGAAGCTTCATAAGCTTTTCTCCATATACAGTTCCTATACAGCTTTCGTTCCAGATGACCTTCATACCGCACTCTATAGCTCCGATAACCGTACTGCCTACCGAAACTCCGCCGTCAACACCCACTATTTCGATCTCCTTGACATGTCTCGCTCTCATGAAATCTTCAAGCACGGCGCTGGAAAAAGCGTCAGGCTTATTCTTCTGATAAACGTTCTTGGAAACGATCTTAAGCTTTGCAGGAAATCCCGACTCGGGAGATCCTTCTTTGGGCATTGCACCGCCGAAAAGTCCTTTCTTAATGCTGATAATGTAGAATACCTCCTCAGGCTTATAAAGGGCGATACGCTTGTTTATCTTATCGATAAGCTCCTCTGCGTCGTATTTATAAGTGTTCTTATCCCTTGACTTTCCCACATACATTTCCTGCATATCCACTATCATTAATACTTTATCCATATTCTTTTCCCCCTGAAAACAAATTTCCAAAGATAATTTCTTATCTTTTAATCAAAAAGCGCATCAACAAAATTCCTTGCATTAAAAGGCTGTAAATCGTCGATCTTCTCTCCTACCGTCACGAGCTTTACGGGTATTTTCAAATCGTCGGTAATGCTTATAATAATGCCTCCCTTTGCCGTACCGTCAAGCTTTGTAAGTATGATTCCCGTAATATCTGCAACTTCATTGAACTGCTGAGCCTGATTTACCGCATTCTGACCTGTAGTAGCGTCAAGAGCCAGCAGGACCTCAAGCGCACAGCCCTCCGCCTGCTGATGAACAATACGGGAAATCTTTTTCAGCTCGTCCATAAGATTTTTCTTATTGTGAAGCCTGCCCGCCGTATCACAAATAACAACATCCGCATTTCTCGCCTTTGCCGCAGTGAGAGCGTCAAACACTACCGCAGCAGGATCCGAACCCTCATTATGCTTGATAATATCTACGCCCGCACGCTCTGTCCAGACCTGCAGCTGGTCTATCGCCGCTGCACGGAATGTGTCCGCCGCCGCAACTATCACACGCTTACCCTCATTGTGCAGTTCATATGAAAGCTTGCCTATGGTCGTAGTTTTTCCCACGCCGTTAACTCCGATAACCAGAATCACCGACGGCGTTGTGGACATATCGAGCGGCTGTTCCTCGCCCAGCATTTCAGTAATAACATCCTTTAGCATATCCTTTATCATCGCAGGATCGGTAACTCCGTCTTTCTTGACGCGCTCTCTAAGCATATCGCATATCTTAACGGAGGTATTCACTCCTATATCGCACATAATAAGCGTTTCTTCAAGCTCTTCAAAAAGGTCTTCGTCGATTTTTGTGA
>CAYNPW010000043.1:0-19476 GCA_964399215.1 uncultured Ruminococcus sp.
GAAAAGAGCTTTGCTCTATGGGAAGAAAAAATAAGAAAATCTGCGCTGTCACCGCCGCTATGAAATACGGTACGGGATTGCAGTATTTTGCAAAAACGTTTCCTGATCGATTTTTTGATGTGGGGATCGCTGAGGAGCATGCAGTAACTTTCTGCGGCGGTCTGGCCTCTATGGGATATATTCCTGTATTCGCTGTATATTCCACTTTTTTGCAGCGTTCCTACGATCAGCTTGTACACGATATTTCCATTGGAGGAATTCATGCTGTATTGTGTGTTGACAGAGCCGGTATTGTTGGCAGCGACGGAGAAACACATCAAGGAATTTTTGATATTTCTTTTTTAACCGCTGTGCCTAATATGGTTATTTATTCTCCGTCCAATTACGAGGAATTAAAACTATGTTTGCATATAGCAGTTGAGAAAGAAACAGGAATAACAGCAGTCAGATACCCCAGAGGAAATGACAAATCTGTTTATTCCAAAAGCAAAGTAAATTCGCTTTACACACATTATAATAACGGAAGCAAAAACTTGATTGTTACATATGGTAGACTTTTCAATAACGTATACACAGCGTATGAAATTCTCAGAAATCACGATATATCCTGTGATATGCTGAAATTGGTAAAAGTATTTCCTATACAGCAGGATATTGTGGAAATTATCAGTGCGTATGATAATGTGCTTTTTTTTGAGGAGGCATATGACTGTGGCTCTGTTTCTGAGAAGTATGCCGCGGTATGTGGAAACATTGCTGCATTTACGATCGAGGGCTTTGTGCATCATGGTGAAAACGACGATTTGCTCGACGAACTGGGACTATCTGCGAAAAAAATTGCACAAACAACAGAGGATTTTCTGAAAAATGAGACTTGATTTATATTTGACTGACAAAGGGCTGATAAACAGCCGTGAGCGTGGAAAAAGACTTATCAGGGACGGTAAGGTTTCGGTAAATGGAACAGTCTGTACAAAACCGTCTTTTATAGTGAGCGAGTATGATGATATTTCAGTTGAAAATGTGCCTGATTATGTTGGCAGAGGACTAATAAAGCTGGAGACAGCCTTTCAAGCTTTTAAGCTTGACACAAAAGGTAAAGTGTGTGCGGATATTGGAGCGTCTACGGGAGGATTTACCCAGTGCATGCTTAAACACGGGGCAAAAATGGTTTATGCTGTGGACGTGGGTCACAACCAGCTTGACGGTTCTCTCGTTTCAAACCCGCAGGTAATTAATTGCGAAGGCGTCAATGCACGTTACTTGACACGCGACTTTTTTAATGACACTATTGAATTTATGGGAGTTGATCTGTCTTTTATATCCTTAGCGCTTGTTATGCCTGCTATAACATCCTGTTTGCATAATGGCGGTGATATTATTGCGCTTATCAAACCTCAGTTTGAAGCGGGAAAACAATCGCTTAATAAAAAAGGGATCGTAAAGAATCCCAAAGATCACATCAGAGTTCTTGAAACACTTTTTATTCTGTTTGAAAATCTTGGACTGGAGGTCAAAGGATCGGTTCCTTCTGCGATCAGGGGAGGAGACGGAAATATTGAATATCTTGTACACCTCAAGAAGTCTTCTGAATTTATCCAGAGTAATATTGATATAGAAAAATTGGTAAAATCCGCTTTTGACAGATTTTCTGAAGAAAAATAAAGGAATGTTAAATTATGAACGCTTATATTTTTCCGAATTTAAGTAAAGCAAACTGCAAGAAATATACAGTGGAGGCGTGTGAAATTCTACGTGAATGCGGTGTGTCTCTGATCATGGAGAGATGTTACCGAAAAGAGTTCTCGCTGGATTATGTGTCTTTTGAAGATGAAGCAAAATGTATTTATGATTGTGATATTATAATTGCAATAGGCGGTGACGGCACTATTCTGCAATGCTCTGTTAAAGCCTCTCGTTTCGGTAAACCTATTCTGGGAATAAACTGCGGCAGATTGGGCTTTATGGCTTCTTTGGAATATTCTCAGCTTGAACAGCTAAAAAAGCTTGCCGATAAAGATTACACTGTCAGCAGACGTATGATGCTGGATATCGCTGTTAAAAATCCCGATAATTCGGACATGACTTTTTCTGCTCTTAACGATGTTGTTGTCGCGAGATCCGATGATTGTAAAATAGCTGATTTTGAGGTTTCAAATAACGGTCAGCTTATTTCGTCACTGAGAGCCGACGGGGTTATTTTATCAACAGCTACCGGCGCTACTGCATATTCAATGTCCGCAGGAGGACCGATTATCGAGCCGGAAATGGAATGTATCGAGTTTACACAGATTTGTGCGCATTCACTTTTTGCACGTTCGATGATATTATCTGCATCCAGCAGGGTAGGTGTGAAATGTCACATGTCTGACAGCGCTCACGTACTCTTGAATGTAGACGGAAATATTGTATATAAACTTACAGACGGAGATACCGTTGAGGTAGTGAAATCAAAGCATTACGTTGATATAATCGATATTGTGGGCGGCAGCTTTTTCTCGTCCGTCAACAGCAAGCTTATGAGACCGCTTAAAGATATTTCGGAGGATTTGGTAAGATGAAATCACAGCGACAAAAGCTGATAATTCAGATAGTTCAGGAAGAATTTATAGATACGCAGGAAAGCTTGCAGCGCGCTCTTGAAAAAAGAGGTTTTAAAGTTACACAGGCAACGCTGTCAAGAGATATACGGGAGCTGTCTCTGCTGAAAACCATAACGGGCACGGGAGAATATAAGTATACTGTCCCAAAGCTTAACAAGGAGGAACTGAAGCGTGAAAGAAGTTCTGTATACACGCTTATTGCCGACGCTGTTATTTCTGTTGACTATGCGTTGAATACGGTAGTAATAAAATGTCATACGGGTATGGCTCAGGCAGTATGCGCTAAGCTTGACCAGACCGGAGTTGAAAATGTAGTTGGTACTATTGCCGGTGACGATACGATTTTCATACTCATGAGAACTGAACAGGACGCCTACAGACTGGTTCGGGAGCTGGAGGCTATAATAGCAAGATAACGGGAGCGTTTTAATATGTTAAAAGAGCTTTATATAGAAAATTTAGCGGTTATTGAAAAAGCTACAATTAATTTTACCCATAAATTTAATGCTTTTACAGGCGAAACAGGTGCAGGTAAGTCTATTCTTATTAACGGAATAAACGCTATTCTGGGACAGCGTGTTACAAAGGATATTGTGCGTTTCGGTGCGGATAAAGCGGTCATCTCAGCCTTGTTTACTGATCTGGGTTCAAATGTTCTGGCGAAGCTTGATGAGCTTGGTATTGAAATAGAAGAAGGTCAGCTTTTTCTGACACGTGAAATACGTTCCGACGGGGGGAGCATAGCGCGTGTTAATCAACGTGCCGTTAATATATCTGTACTTAAAGAGATCGGAGAGCAGTTAGTTAATATTCACGGGCAACATGATAATCAGGTACTTATGGCGTCTGAAAAGCATATTGATATTCTTGACAACTATGCCGAGTCCGGCGGACTTATAGAAGATTACAGAAAGTCCTTTAGGGAACTTCAGCAGACAGCTAAACGTATAAACAAGATAAAAGCAGAGTCAAGCCGTAAAGAGCTGCGTGTTGCTGAACTTAAGGAGATAATCGATGATATCAATGAACTTAATATAACAAGTCCCGACGAAGAAAAAGAAATTGCGGCAGAGCTTGACATTTCAAAAAATGCTGTGGCAATTTCAGAGGCTGTTTATGCGGCAAATCTCATTCTTTCAGGCGACGACGATACGCAGGGAGCGGCTGAGCTTGTGTCGGATTCGGCGTCAAGGCTTGAAAACTATGCTGAAATAATGGGCGATCTGTCTCCGCTGTGTGAAAGGCTTAATTCTGCGGCTATCGAGCTTGAGGACGTTGCAGGGGAGTTATCCGCTTTACTTGACAGTTTGGACGTTGACCCAAAACGTTTTGACTGGTTAAATCAGCGTTCCGATGATTTACGCCGTATATGCAAAAAGTACGGTCCCGAGCTTACTGACGTTCTGGAGACTTTGGAAAAATCTCAAAATGAACTTAACGAGCTTATGGACAGCGAGCAGAATATGGAGTTACTGCTAGAAGAAAAAAATCAGCTTTTGACAGAGGTTTCCCGTAAGGCTAAGGCTTTATCCGAATACAGAAAAGCGGCAGGGGAGCGTTTGGTATCACAAGTAACAGCAGAACTTGAATTTCTTAATATGCCAAAGGTCAAGCTTGTTGTAAGTCAGACTTCCGGCAAGCTTACGGTCAACGGTATGGATAATATTGAATTCCTTATTTCCGCCAATGTGGGCGAGGAACCAAAGCCCATTGCTAAAATCGCATCGGGCGGAGAGCTTTCAAGAATTATGCTGGCTTTGAAAAACGTTATTGCGGAAAAGGATGACATAGAAACACTAATTTTCGACGAGATAGATACGGGAGTCAGCGGGCGTGCGGCGCAGAAAATCGGTCAGAAATTAAGAGAAATTTCACGTTACCGTCAGGTGCTTTGCGTAACTCATCTGGCTCAGATCGCAGTTATGGCTGACAATCATCTGCTTATTGATAAAAATATTGTGGGTGAACGAACCGTTACAACTGTTCGCGAGCTGGATTTTGAGGGAAGAAAGAGGGAGATCGCACGCATTATGGGAGGAGATAATCTTTCTCAGCTTATGCTTGAAAATGCGGAGGAAATGCTTAACTCTGTTAAAGATATCTGATTTTGTATTATTTACTAAAAAGACGGTTTATTTTTCCGTCTTTTTTTATTTGGAAAAAATATTTATTCCGAAAAATTTGTTGACTAAAATCACATTTGATGTTATAATGATATATAGGTGTGATTATGCATTTTTACAGAAAGGATTTGACGTGCAATGAAAGTTACACTTATTTCATATACACCCGAGCCTGAAAAAGTAATTGCAACAGCTGCAAAGCTTTGCTATTCTTCAAGCGACATAGGTTCGCTCAGGGAGGGACTTACTGACGAAAAAACAGAAAGCTTTATAAATATGCTCGCATCTATAGGACACGAAAGTCCTATGGAGCACGTTTCCTTTACTTTTGGAATAGAAGGCGTTTCCCGTGCATGCACTCATCAGCTGGTACGGCACAGAATAGCTTCTTATTCTCAAAAAAGTCAGCGATACGTCAACGAGGACGGCTTTGAGTTTATTACTCCGCCTGAAATTGCCGCTGTACCTGAGGCAAAGGCTGAATTTGAAAAACAAATGGAAAATCTTGTGAACAGTTATCACAGGATCGCTGAAATACTTACTGAAAAACATACTAAAACATTTACGGAACAAGGTCTTGATGAAAAAAAGGCAGTTCAGAAGGCGAAGAAAAAAGCCTATGAGGACGCCCGATTTGTACTGCCTAATGCCTGTGAGACTAAAATTGTTGTTACAATGAACGTAAGAAGCTTATTTAACTTTTTCAAGCACCGCTGCTGTAACAGGGCACAGTGGGAAATAAAGGCAGTGGCAGACGAAATGCTCAGACTTTGCAGCGAGGTTGCTCCGCATATTTTCAAGAATGCGGGTCCGTCCTGCGTTATGACTGGCAGATGTCCAGAGGGTAAAATGTCCTGCGGTAAAATGAAAGATGTTATAAAGAGATATGAGGATATGAAAAATGCGTAATAGATCGGGAATTATTGTACTGGAGGGACTTGACGGCAGCGGAAAATCTACGCAGTTTAGCAAGCTTGCCGAATATTTTGCAAGTAGTGGAGTTAAGATAAAACCAATCAGCTTTCCCGATTATAACAATCCGTCTTCTGCTCTGGTAAAAATGTATCTGGACGGAGATATAGCAAAATCTGCAGAAGAAGTTAATGCTTATGCAGCGTCGAGCTTTTACGCAGTTGACAGATATGTAAGCTATAAACAGTTCTGGGAAAAGGATTATGAAGAGGGAAGTCTTATTCTTGCGGCACGATACGTAACTTCTAACTGTATATATCAGATGACCAAGCTTCCCGAAAATAAGTGGGAAGGATTTCTTCATTGGCTTACAGATTATGAGTATTGTAAGCTTGGGCTTCCCAAACCTGAAACGGTTATTTTTCTTGATATGCCTGTTGAGATCTCCCAAAGACTCATGTCAGACCGGTATGGCGGAGACGAAAGTAAAAAAGATATTCACGAAGCAAATATCAATTATCTTTACGAATGCCGAAAAGCCGCGCTGTTTACTGCTGAAAAGCAGGGCTGGAAAATTGTCGAATGCAGCAGAGGAGATACACCGAAAGGCATAGACGAGATTTTTGAGGAATTGCTGAAATTGATAGAAGGATAAAAAAGCTATGTTTGAGTTCAGAAAAATCGAACTGAATGACAGAGACAGAATAAATGAAAAACTAAAAATTTCTGATTTCCGAGGCTGTGAGTATTCCTTTGCCAATAATATGGCTTGGCAAAGACTCAACGATACTCAGATATGCCTTTACGGCGAATTCTATATAAGCTGTTCTTTTGATAATGGACAGCCGTATATAACTTTTCCCGCAGGTGTAAAAAACGATGACAATGCGGGAAAGCAAAAGTATATCAGGCTTTTTGAGGAGCTCAAATGTTATTTTGAAAAGCAAGGCAAAAAGCTTGTGGTCTCCTCGGTTACTGAGGAAAATTTACAATGGATCAAAGAATATTACGGTGATGAAATAACTTTTCAGTACAATCGCGACGGTTCGGATTATATTTACAAATCGTCAGATCTCATAAGTTTTGCGGGGAAAAAATACCATGGCAAACGAAATCATTTAAAGCATTTTTATGAGAACGATTGGACGTTTGAGCCTATAACGCAGAACAATCTTGATGAATGTATCAGATTTTCCGCATCGTCATATAACAATGTGGAAGAAGCGGATTTTTCCGCTATGGTAGAGCAATATGCAATAAACCTGTTCTTTATGAATATGGATTATCTTGGACTCAAAGGCGGTGCTCTCAAAGTTGACGGCACGCTTGTCGGAGTTACTATAGGTGAGCAGCTAAATTCCGATACATTTGTCGTTCATATTGAAAAAGCTAGAACAGATATTCAGGGTGCATATCCTGCAATATGTAATCAATTTGTTAAGTTGAATGCGTATGATTTACAGTATGTAAACAGGGAAGAGGACTTGGGTCTGGAGGGCTTGAGAAAATCCAAGCTTTCATATCGCCCTGTATTTTTACTTGATAAGTATATTATATGTTTTAAATAACTTATTTACCGAAAGGAGTTTGTATAATATGGTTTATATTTTTCTTGCAGACGGTTTTGAAGAAATGGAGGCTCTGGCGCCCGTTGATATTTTGAGACGCGCGGGAGTTAAAGCTCTCACTGTAGGCGTAGGTTCTGACATTATAACCGGAGCTCATAAGATCACTGTGAAAACAGATCTGACCGCCGACAGCATCGTACTGGACGATAATCTTGAAATGATCGTACTTCCTGGAGGTATGCCCGGAACAACAAATCTTGAGGCTGACCCTAATGTACTTGCGGCTGTAGATTACTGCTCGGATAATAACAGATATATCGCTGCAATATGCGCGGCTCCCAGTATTCTGGGTCATAAAAATCTTCTCGATGGCAGGTATGCAACCTGTTTTCCGGGATTTGAAAAAGAACTTTCAGGCGCATTGCTTTCCGACAGATATGTTTCAGTTGACGGGCGTTATATCACTGCCAAAGGAGCAGGCTGCAGCATTAAGTTTGGCTTAAAGCTCGTTGAATTACTCTGCTCGAAGGAGAAGGCTGACAGCCTAGAGGCAAACCTTCAATGTGTAAAGTAACGGATAAAGCTGTTCTTAGAAAGCGTTTTAAGTCTGTAAGACTGGATATGTCCGCCGATTACAGAAACGCTTGTGATAAAAGTATCTGCGGCAATTTTCTTTCTTTATCCGAATACAAAAAATGCAAGGATATGCTTGTATATGTATCCTCAGATATTGAGGTATCCACAACAGATATTATTACATCGGCTTTTTTTGAAAAAAAAGTTCTTTGTCCCAGATGTGTAAGCGGTACCAATAAGATGAATTTTTATGTTATTTCGGATTTTTCTCAGCTTGAGCGAGGAGCATACGGAATTTTTGAACCAAACATCAGATGCGAAATGCGTAGAGTATTTGAAAACGCTGTCTGCATAGTTCCGGGGCTTGCCTTTGACTTCCGAGGATACAGATTAGGCTTCGGCAAAGGATATTATGACAGATTTCTCTCTAATTTTGACGGAACTAAAATAGGACTTTGTTATGAATGCTGTCTCAATGAAGTTTTACCAAATGACAAATATGATATAAAAGTGGATATACTTGTAACGGAAAAAAGAGTTATAAGATTTGCTGATATAAGAAAGGATGATAAATTTAATGAACGATAAGAAGTTTGACCTTGATGAAATTCTGGGGGAGTCTTCTTTGAAAAAAAAGAAAACAGACTATACTGATTTAGATACCCCCGACATTTCTTTCAAAGACAAAGAACCTGAACGTAAGAAAGATTATTCAGCGCAGGATATTGACGAACTTCTTTCATTCAGCAGTTCGGCCCGAAATTCTAAATCCAATACATCAGAAAACGATGACGTTTCCGATGAAGAAACAGTACATAGCGGTGCGCCTGTTATTGTTGAAGAATCCGAATTTTCAGAGGACAACCAAATTCAGCAAAAACAACAGTCAGCATCACAGACTTCATCACTTGAAGATTTGAGAAAACATTTCAGCGGTACAGGCAGTATCGATATCAAAGAATCTGAAAATGAGGACGCCATTCTCTCTAAACCGAAGAACTATGATGTCCAGACTGCAAAAAAGAATAAACCTGCGAAATCCGCAAAATCCAAAAAGAAGAAAAAGAAGAAGAGTCGTTTCAACGGTTCAATATTGGGCGGAATTATAATTATAACAGTTATACTCACGGTCTCTATGGTTCTTGCTGTAGGCGGTATAACAATCGGTATGGAATATTACGGTATCGGTAAAAGCGATAATGAAATTTCCTTTACGATTCCTGAAGGTGCAAGCAATGAAAAAATCGCTCAGATATTAGAGGAAAAGGGAGTTATCGAAAACCAGAAGCTGTTTGTACTGGCTATCAGATTACAGAAACCTGCAACAATCTATCCCGGGGACATTACGCTTCAGCCTTCAATGGGATATTCCACGATGATCGAAGAACTGGCAACAATGAGAGAGAGTTATGAATCGGTAACAATTACCTTTACCGAAGGAGAAACGCTTCTCGATATCGCTGCAAAGCTTGAAGAAAACGGTGTTTGCGAGGCAAGTGACTTTTTATTTGAGTTTAATAAAAACCAGAATTTCAGCTTTGAATCAAAAATAGCCGAAAACGAAAACACATTCTATGCAAGAGAAGGCTATTTCTTCCCGGATACATATGATTTTTACGTTGGCGATACTGCAAGTAATATCACAAGAATAGTAAGGGAAAATTTTGAATCAAAGTTCACTGATAGTATGTATGAAAGAATGGATAAGCAGGGATTAGATTTAAATGAAGTTATTACACTTGCATCGTTAGTTCAGCTTGAAGCAAACAGCGCAGAAGAAATGCCGTTAGTTGCGTCTGTATTCCTTAACAGACTTGAAGATGACGATACTTTCCCTATGCTTCAGTCCGATACAACAACAAAGTATATTAATAACGTTATCGCCAGTCAGACGGCAAACACAACAACCATCGAACATTACACAGATTATTATGACACATATCAGTGCAAGGGATTGCCGGCAGGTCCTATCTGCAATCCCGGAATCGATGCAATTAATGCCGTTCTTTATCCTGAGGATACTGATTACTACTACTTCTGTAACAATCTTGAAACAGGTGAGTCTTTCTTCGCTGAAACTCTTGAAGAGCATGAAGAAAATCTTATCAAGGCTGGACTTGCAGAGGCGAAAGAGGATTGATTTTAATTTATGTCTAGTATTTTAGAGGTTCTTTCTCCCGTTGGCGATATGGAACGTCTTTATGCAGCACTTGATTACGGAGCTGATGCCGTCTATCTGGGCGGCACAGCTTTCGGAATGCGTGCTTCATCAGCTTATTTTGATGCGGAACGCTTGAAAACTGCCTGCGAAGAGGTTCATAAAAGAGGAAAAAGAGTTTATCTGACTTGTAACACACTCCCGAGAAATAATGAGATTATTCATTTTGAGGAATTTGTAAGAAACGCTTGCAATGCGGGCGTTGACGCTCTTATAGCTAATGATATAGGCGTTTTTTCGCTTATAAAAAAATATGCTCCAGATATGGAAATTCACATTTCTACTCAGGCAGGTATTGTAAATTTTGTTACAGCTAATGAATTCTATAATATGGGTGCAAAGCGTGTAGTACTTGCAAGAGAGCTATCGTTGGAGGAGATTGCTGAAATCAGAGCTAAAACGCCAAAGGATCTTGAAATTGAGTGCTTTGTACATGGAGCGATGTGCGTTAGCTTTTCAGGACGGTGCTTGTTGTCCCAATATCTGGTCAACAGAGACGCCAATAGGGGTGAATGTGCTCAGCCATGCCGCTGGGGATATCATCTTATGGAAGAAAAGCGTGAAAATGAGTTTTACCCTGTTTTTGAGGACGAAAGGGGGACTTACATTCTGAACGCCAAGGATATGTGCATGATAAACCACATAGACAAGCTTGCCGAAGCCGGTGTTGATAGTTTTAAAATTGAAGGAAGAGCAAAGTCATCATACTATGTCTCTGTTATAACCAATGCCTATCGAAAGGCTATGGATATTTATAAATCCGATCCCAAGAATTATAATCTGCCGCAGTGGGTAAAGGATGAGGTTTTCAAAGTCAGCCACAGGGCATACTGTACGGGCTTTTTCTTCGGTCATCCAAAGGAAAGCCAATATTATGAGAACGGCGGATACATCAGAGAATACGACGTTGTTGCAATCGTTCAGGAATGTTATGGCGGACGAATTTACGCTGAGCAGCGGAACAAATTTAATAAAGGCGATGAAGTTGAGATCCTTTCGCCGGACGGAGCTCCCGTTACTATGACTGTTGAGAAGATGTTTGATGAATGGGACAATGAAATTGAAACTGCAAATCACGCAACAATGAAACTGTCGATTCAGTCTAATTTGAAATTTGCTAAGAATTCTATTATCAGAATAGCGAGCGGAAAGTAATTCTTTTAACAAAAATACTATTACAGCAAAGATTAATTAAAATGACACGAAAAAACGCTCCTCTTTATGCGGGGCTTTTTTTCGTGTCATTGGAATCGCTCCATATAGCATATAGATAGAAATTATTCAAAAAACGATACATTTAATTTTTTGAAGATTTGCTTTACACGAACAGCTTGACAAAAGAGATAATTTAGGTGTATAATAACATTATTATAAATCATGGCTAAAAAAATGTGTACAATTTTTTGGGATAATAAATGTCTATTTTTTATTCTATTTAATTGTATCTGGGTTTGGATGTTGCTTTTGTATTGGGACGCAAATAAAATAGGAGAGTGTTAAAGTAAAAGTAGTAGAAATATCATGGCACTAAATAGAAATTTAGTGCCATGTAGGAGAGTAACAAAAAGAAAGGATATTGATATAAATGAAACAAGAATACAAGGACGATTGTCCTAAATACCTAAGAGATTTTCTTAATCATATCAGAGTGATCGAAGATCGAACTGAACGCACCGAGGAAGCTTATTATATTGATATCCGAACATTTCTGCGTTATCTGAAAATCGATCACAATGATGTCGATCCAAACAAAATTGAATGGAAAAACATTACTGTCAAAGATGTTCCGCTGGATTATATTAAGGAAGTCACTCTGACAGATGCTTATGCATATCTTCACTGGCTTTCTGACGAGCGCGATAATTCTGCTAAGACTCGTTCTAGAAAGACATCAGCACTTAAGCATTTTTATTCGTACCTTTATAATAAAGCAAAGCTCATAGAAAAAAATCCTTTGGATCAACTTGAGCTTCCTCATATTTCAAAATCCTTACCAAAGTATCTTACGCTTAATGAAGCGCAGGGATTGTTGAGTTCAATCAAAACCAAGCATACTGAACGCGATTACTGTATAATTACTCTGTTTCTCAACTGCGGAATGCGTCTGAGTGAGCTTGTAGGGCTTGATATGAGCGACATAAGCTTTGAAAATAAAAGCCTAAGACTGTTTGGTAAAGGACGCAAAGAGCGAATTGTCTATCTAAATGATGCTTGTATGGCTGCATTGAACGCATATCTGCCATACAGGAATAATGAAGGCACTACCTGTGATGCACTTTTTTTCTCAGAACGTAAAACACGTTTGTCTCGCAGACGTGTTCAAAGCATTGTTGAGGATTGTCTCAAACGTGCAGGATTGGCAAATAAAGGTATTACAACTCATAAACTGAGGCATACAGCAGCAACTCTAATGTATCAAAACGGAGTAGATACATTAGTTTTAAAGGACGTATTGGGACACGAAAGTCTAGCCACTACAGAGATCTATACTCATCTTAGCAATGACAGTGTACGTCAAGCCATTGAGGCTAATCCCCTAGCGAATATAAATGTACCTAAAAAGAAAAAATAATTAAACAATGGTTAAGTCCTATGAAAATTCTATATGAATTTTAAAAACCTTTGTCTTTTAGATCCTGAACCAATTCAATATAAAAATCTACAATATCGGAAATTTCATAGGGATCATCAGATTTTTTTGAAGTGAATTTTCTTCTGCGTAAATCCCCTCATCACAATGGGAAATTCCTCTGATAGAGGCAGAAGTGTATGATCCTTTAAAATTCGTCCACATGACCGCTCTTTCACTTAGAAGTCCGTCATTACTCCCCTCAAAATGCCTGACAATCAAATATGGTATACTCATTAAAATGTCCGAAAAAGCATTTTTCATTGTAAATCCGAAGCTTTGATAAAAAACATTTGGACTGTCCGGATTTTGAGCGTTGAATTTTTTTGCATATTCTGTTGTAAACTGATAGAAAACCTTTTCCGTCTCAGGGTTATCATCTCCTAAAATTTTCATTGTAATATCGGTAATCCCGCCTATTATATGAATGATAAATTTAGGAGCTTTTAAAAGTTTATCCAGTGTAATCGAGCCGTTATGAGGCGTGTTTACAGTAGAAAGACTGGCAATATGCTCGCTCATTCCAAGTGTGGAGATCATATAACGTGCCTCCAGACCGCCTTTTGAGTGCGCAATTATATTAAGCCTTTCTGCTTTGGTTTCCTTTAAAATTTTCTCTGTTTTCTTTGCAATAAATGCCGCATTATTTTCTATGGAAGCATTACTGTCCTGACAGCCGTAGTATATTTTTGCTCCATTTTTCGTAAGATATTTTGAAATTCTCCCCCAATAATTCAAATGCTTTCTGTCTCTAAAACCCATTCCGTGGATCAAAAGCAAAGGATATTTGGTTTTACAGCTATTGAAATCTGACATTTTCAGCACTTCCCTGAATTTAACTTTGACGAATTTATAAATAAAAATAATCAACTGCAAGTCACAACATACTTGCAGTTGATTGTGATATATTTTACTGCTTATTATTAGTAATAACTTCTTTTAAGCCGGTTGCAAGTCCCGCAAGACCTTGAATTTCGCTTGGAATGATGATCTTGGTTGCCTTGCCGTCGGCTGCTTTGCCAAATGCCTCAAGACTCTTGAGCTGAATAACAGCGTCATTAGGATTAGCAGCATTGAGCTTGACAATACTGTCTGCAATAGCTTTCTGTACCATATCAATAGCCTGCGCCTCACCTTCCGCCTCAAGGATCTTCTGCTCCTTAACGGCGTCCGCACGAAGAATCATAGACTGCTTTTCAGCCTCGGCAGCAAGAATTTGAGATTCCTTATCAGCCTGAGCTCTGAGTATCTTAGACTCTTTCTCGCCTTCTGCTACCAGAATTTGAGATTTCTTTTCAGCCTCAGCATGAATGACTTTTTCACGTCTCTCACGGTCTGCTTTCATCTGACGTTCCATTGCATCCTGAATCTCTCTTGGTGGAAGAATGTTCTTGAGTTCAACTCGCTGAACTTTTATGCCCCAACGATCAGTAGCCTCGTCAAGAATAGCTGTAATTCTTGTATTGATAATGTCTCTTGATGTAAGCGTAGCTTCAAGATCAAGATCACCAACAATATTTCGGAGCGTAGTAGCTGTAAGATTTTCAATAGCCGAAATTGGACGTTCAACACCGTATGTAAATTGCATCGCATCTGTTATCTGAAAGAAAACAACAGTATCTATCTGCATTGTAACATTATCCTTAGTGATAACCGACTGCGGCTTGAAATCCACAACCTGTTCTTTAATTGAAACACGCTTTGCAACCCTGTCAATAAAAGGCCACTTAACGTGAAGCCCCGTACCCCAACATGCACGGAACGCGCCCAAACGTTCAACAACATACACATAGGCTTGCGGAACTATTTTGATATTTGCAATGACGATTATAATCAAAACGATTATAATGCCCAGAAGAATATAAACGCCTTCCATAAATTTACCTCCGATTAATTCTGTTTTTCAACAACTAATTTAGCGCTGTCAACCTTAACAACTTTTACAGGACTTCCCTCTTGGATCTCGGATCCGTCTGCCGAGCTTGCCGCCCAGTTAATGCCGTCAAGTTTAACTCTGCCCTTGTTGATACGATTGTCAATGCTTTCAACAACAATTGCAGTTTTTCCTACGTCCAATTCATAATTTGTCGGAACGATTTTATTAGCTACCCTCTTGACCAACGGTCTTGTTAGGATAAGCAGTACGATCGAACTTGCAACAAACACAATAAACTGTATAAGGAACGAAAGCTTTGCAATAGCGCAGAACATAGATACCAGTGCCGCAAGAGCAAACCATATGGAAATCAGCGCCGCACCGTTGGCAATCTCGCATATTACAAAGAATACAAAGGCAACAGCCCACAGCACTATAAGCATTGTAGCAGTCATAAAATCAACACTCCTCTCATACTGTTACGGATATTATAGCATATTTCTTTTAATTTTACAAGAGGTTTGATTAGATTTTTACTAATTTTTCAATAATTATTGTATACCAAATTATATTGATTTTATGTTGGCAGTCGAAAGCTTTGCTGTTGACCTTATTAAACGACATGGTGAATTCGGAAACTGGATAAAAATGATTATATATGTCCGGGACTTGGAGATGCAGGAAATTACATTTTCGGGACAATATAGCTAAAGCTGAATTCGCAGTAAACCCAGAAAATTAATACTTACTTTACACATAAGAAAAAACGGAGAGCACTAACTCTCAGTTCAGTCTGTCGCAAGACTCCTGATTCGTTGTTGAATCAGGGGTTTTGCGACAGACTGAACTGATAATATCTGCACCTACACATTAAATTATCAGATAAAGTTTATGAAAATTAATTTCTGTGATAATTTATAGCTATTGACAAGAATCAAAAATAAATTTATAATTAGAATAGACGTTTCAATAATACTTGACGGATCAAGAAAGAGTGATATTATGAGAATAAAAGAAATTGCTGAAATTTGTAATACGTCTATTGCAACAGTTTCCAGAGTACTGAATAATCCGGATTATAAATGTTCCGACCCAATGCTAAAAGATAAAATAAGAAAGGTTGCGGCGCAATATGACTATATCCCCAATGAATCTGCCAGAAATCTAAAGATAAGTAAGCAGACACAGACAGCCATATATCACATTAATATTATAATAACAAGAATAGATGCAAATGAAACAGATCTGTTTTATAATGAGTTGCTCAGCAATGTTACAACAGAATTATATAAACAAAAATTTATTGTAAGTAATTTATGGTATATACCGCAATTTGCACCAGATAAGCAATATAAATCACAGGATATCAAGGATAATATGGATAAAGTCTTAGCCCAAAAGACTGATGGATTTATTATTATGGGTAAATGTAAAAGCGATATACTTAAGCAGTTGAAAACCATTTCAAAAAATATTGTTATGATAGTAAGAAACGGAGCAGATCCGGATGTGGACGAGGTTCTTCTTGATGGAGGTCAGATCGCGTCTGCCGCCATTAAATATCTTGTATCACTCGGACATAAAAAATCGGATATATCGGGGACTGTAAGTTTGACGAATGCTTCACCGGATATGTGAATAATATGAATTCTTTTCAACTCCCTATCAATGTTCAGCATGTTATAGAATCTCCGAGAAGTGAGGAGGGTGGTTATAATGCAATGGATAAGATTTTACAGATGCAGGATGAAAAGCCTTCTGCTATTTTTTGTTTAGCTGACGCTATCGCAATCGGTGCGATCAGGCGTTTAAATGAAAGAAAAAATAAAACATATAACCCATCTATAATTGGATGCGACGGTATTGAAGCCGGTAAATATACAACTCCTATGCTGACTACCTTGGAAAGTCCGAAGGAAGATATGGCAAGGCTTGCGGTTTTTTTATTAAAGGACAGGTTGGAGCATCGAAATAAAAGCATTACCAGAGTAATTGTTAATGGAAAACTTGTCATCAGAGGAAGCTGTACCCCATACACTGAATATGATAATTATATTGAGTACTATATTTAGATCGTATGCCGGTAAAATATGTGAAAATCGTTCAGATAAATGAGTAAAAATGCTGAAAACGTTTTCTGAAAAAGTTACTTTTTAGGTGCTTTTTATAGAATTTGGGGGCTGAAAAGCTCCTTTTTTTATGCTCTTTTGGGGCAAATAATACAGCTTGCTGTAAACGTTTGCAAGAATTAACCTTGCAATTTGCAGATATTTCATTTACAATAAAAGTGCACTCGGTACAGTTCAGATTTCCGATATTGACTTAACATCTGAATAAATTAATTGGAGGAATAGAGATCATGAATTTAGTAAACGTGATAGACGAGGAGAAAATAGGCAGGATTCCCGACGCCACTCTCGTAGGAATCGACATAGGTTCAAGACAGTCTAAAGCAGCGATGTTACATAAAGGGCAGCTTTTTGTTTCGTTAGTACCAACAGGCTATGTTATGCAGGAAGTGGCGGACGAACTTCTCGATCATTTGCTTGAACAGGCAGATATAACAAAAGATGATATTGACTGTATTGTCAGTACAGGTTATGGACGTGTTGCCCTGGATTTTGGAAATATCCCTAACAAGATCGTAACTGAAATTGCCTGTCATGGAATGGGTGCACATTTTTTAGGAAAGGATATTCATACGATTATTGATATCGGCGGACAGGACTCAAAAGCAATCAGAATTGACCCTGAAACAGGTAAGGTAACTGACTTTGCTATGAATGACAAATGTGCTGTCGGCACAGGAAGATTCTTGGAGAGAATCGCTAAAGTTTTAGAAATGGATACAACAACGATCGGTCCTGTATCTTTACAGGCCGAAAATCCTGTTGACATCAGTGCTCAGTGTATTGTGTTCGCAGAATCTGAGGTTGTATCAGACAGAGCAGAAGGTAAAAATGTAGCTGATATAGCCGCAGGCATTCATGTTTCTGTCGCAAGAAGGGTTTACAGCTTGTTGAACAGAGTAGGCATAGAAAAGAATGTGCTTTTTACAGGCGGCGTTTCAAATAATCCCGGAATCGTAAAAGCTTTTGAAAATTTACTTGGTTTCCCTGTTTCGATCTCAAAATTAGACACTGTGTACGCAGGGGCTTTGGGAGCCGCAATTCTTGCCGGACAATATGCGAATGAACAGAAGCTTGCAGCAGATCATGATGAAGAAGCTTTCGTTCTTGATATCAGTTCGATTGAAGATGCAATCAGTTATGAAAAAGAACTTATCATAACAAATCAGACAGGCAAAAAGAAAACGGTGGCGTATACCTGTGCTTATGTGCCGATAGAATTGCTGGCTGCTGCCGGTGTATCTCATTACAGAATTATGCATGCCGGAAATCAAGATGAGGTAATGGCGGGCGAATCTATTACGCAAAGTGTTTTTTGCGATTTAAGTAAAAGCGTTATCGGTGGTTTTGCAAATGAAACGCCTATATTCAAAGCAATTGACCATGTCTATAGCTTTTATACCTGCGACTGTATGAGAAAGACGATAGAAGCGGTTGACAGTAATTTTGTTCCTGCTACGATATACAATATGCCTCGCCTGAGAAATGACGCTGAAAGCAGAAGATATTATATTACTGAAATAGAAAACTTCAAAAGAGATCTGGAAGAACTGATTGGTGATAAAATAGAAGATTCTGAGATTTCTAAAAATATCGCATTATATAATACTGCTAAAAGTTTACTGCGCAAAATATCATCTTACCGAAAGCCGGATCATCCTCTTGTAACGGGAAAACAGTTTGAAAGGATCGCACGGGCTTATTATTACCTGCCGATAGATACATTGCTTGCTGAATTGAAGAAAATACTGATCCAGTTAGAAGATTATGACCGAAACCGCAAAAATAACGGTAAGAGCGAAAGATACAGGATTATGCTTTCCGGAGGTGTTCTTGCCGACGGAGACGAAAAGGTTACCGGGTTATTGTACGATCTGGGTGCGGATATTGTTGTAGAAGATAACTGTACAGGTCTTAAACCATTTCTTCATACTCTGCCTGAAACAGGTAATTGGGCTGAGGATATCGCCGACGGCTATTTAGGTCAGGCACCTTGCGCTAAAATGAAACCGCTTAATGAAATGGTGGAACATTCGGTAAGTCTTGCTAAGGAGTATAAGGCGGAAGCTGTTGTTATTTATTATTTGAAATTCTGTCCCTGCTATAGTATGATCCTGAGAAAAGTTACAGCTGCATTTGAAGACGCAGGGATTCCTGTTCTTGTAGTCGGAAGCGACTATTCTAAGGGTGATGAGGGTCAGATAAAAATTCGTATAGAAGCATTTTTAGAAATGCTGAGTCAGAACAGAGAGGGTTAAAATATGGAACAAAATATTCAGAATGCTGAAAACAGAACACAGGTAGATCATGTGTTGTACAGCCGTAATGTTGTGCATTCTTATTCTCCTGCTATCCAAAAGATGATCGACTTGTTTTTAGACTATATTCCCTATGTAAACCGTAAATTTCAGGAGGGTGAAAATGTAATATGGCAGGAGGCACTTGGAATTGATCCTACTTTAACATATGCCTGCGGAGCTTTACCGGCGTCTATTACTGAGCTTGGCAGACTTAGTCCGTTAGATGCGATCGAAACTGCTGAAAACTATTTTCAGGTCCCTAATGAAACCTGTGCAATGGTTAAAAGCGATCTTGGATTGTTTTATTCCGAGAGAGATAGAATATCTAACCGTATTTTCTATGCCAGCAAGGCTTGCGAGCCTTATAATCAGTGTTTTGAACTGCTTAAAGATTATGGCTATGATGTTCACGTCGTCGATGTCGGATTCAATCCCGTTACCAAAAATGAGGACCGGAAAAAACAAATGAGGATTCATTATGCGAATGAACTAGAGACTGTTCACATTAAAATAGCGTCAAAAATCATAGCCAGCGTGAGATT
>CAYNPW010000044.1:0-19445 GCA_964399215.1 uncultured Ruminococcus sp.
TACCGAATTCACGCATTGTATCTCTTAAAAATTCCAGATACATAGTATCATTACCGTAATACCCGTATTCGTTTTCAATTTGCATGAGAATGATTTTTCCGCCGCTGTCGATCTGATAAGGCGCAAGCTTTGGCATAAGTACGCTGTAATAATCACGTACTGCGCTGAGGTAAGGTTCATAACAGCAGCGCAGCCGCATATTCTTATCTTTCAGAAGCCATGCGGGAAGTCCACCAAATTCCCACTCCGCACATATATAAGGCGAGGGACGGATAATGATGTAAAGATCGAGTTCCTGCGCTGTTTCTATAAAACGGCAGACATCGTGCATACCTTCCCAGATAAACTCTCCTTTGTTAGGCTCATGAAAATTCCAAGGAATATAAGTTTCAACGGTATTGCACCCCATATTTTTCAGTTTTTCAAGCCTGTCCCGCCAATATTCCGGTACAGTTCTGAAATAATGGATAGATCCGGAAACAATTTGAAAAGGCATTCCGTTTAAATAGAATTTATCTTTGATCTCAAACATAAAAGTCGTCCTTTCTAAATGCAGGCGGTGAATCCGCATGTCATAATTTTGTTAATCATTCTTTTTCTTGGAAATAATAACCGCTGTGACTGCTAAAGCTATTCCCGAACTGACTGCGGCTGACGCTCCGGTTTTGGGATTTTCAGCAGACTTTGCAGATGATGAAGTACTTGAATTAACAGAGTCTGTCGTAACTACAGATGATAAATCCGTGTGAGAACTTACATTAGATAACGAATTTGAGCTGTCCGATACGGTATCCGAGGCAGTTCTGTCGGGCTTTCCTTTTCCGAGATCGACTCCTCTTACAGTAAATGTGGTAATAGAATTTGCTTTAAGATCGGCAACAAAGCCCTCGTCGTATGCCGAAATATCCGCAAGCTCTGCCCAATGCTCTCCGTCCTCCAGACTGCCGCTGGTTCTTACAACACTGACATTTTCACCGATAGTTTCAAGATCATAAAGGTCAAAATTACATACCTTGTCACTGTCGCTTGTATTGAGCGCAACCACCGTAAGTTCGCATGCTTCGCTGTTATATGCCGCAATAGCTGAGTCTCCGCAGTGAATAATTGTTGAGCCTGCTCTGATATATCTGGTAAACTGTCCCAATCCATAATATTTCTGAGTAAGAACTATTTCTTGGTTATCATGATCTGCAACTGCTGCACCCCAGAATCCCTTGCTTGTATCGGGAATTCCCGAGTCGGCGTTCCCATTATAGCCTTCTTCGGAAATATGACTGTCGATAACCTGCCACACTACCCATGCCGACGGTGAAAGAGCGTTCATATCAGAAATGATCTTGTTTCCAAGCCAGAGCGCTGAACCCATTTCACCTGCATTGGTACCTGAAGTTCCGCTTCCGTCAACCTCGCTCATCCAGAGGTTAAATCCCTCTTGTTTTGCCAGATCACCTAGGTCATTAATTCCGCTTGAGTCGTAGGTATGGGTGCTTATTCTGTCAATAACAGCTTTAGCCTCGTCTGTGTAACTCTCATATGCTGTGATTTGCTTAAGCGGACTTGTTTCGTCACTGCCGACTATTTCAACATCGGAAAGTCCCGCATTTTCAAAAGCTTTGGCGGTTTCAATTATTAGTCTGGACTGATTTTCGCCGGGTGAAACATGACATCCCTCCTGTTTCCAGTTCCATGCCCACCAGTAGTTTGTGTTAGGCTCGTTCATAGGAGAAACGCTGTTGACGGTAATTCCCATTTCGTTATTTATATAGCTTGCAACATTCGCAAGGTACTGTGCAAAATCATCGTAGCAGTCATCCTTGATATTGTCATCGTTGGCATTGTTTGCTCCTGACGAGCAGCCGCTGTTAGTCATAAAATAGGGAGGCGAATTAGAGAATACCTCAACATAAGCGTCCTCGCCAGCTGCCTCGGCTGCGCGTTTTAAAACATTGAGTTGGTTGCGGTCAGCATCATAGTCATATACATATTCCTGATTTTCTTCATTCCAGTAAAGCCAGCCGGGGACTGCCGAGTCGGTACGAGTGATATGATTGTGCTCCGGAGTATCTCCTCCGCCGATATTGTAACGCATGATGTTGAAACGCAAACCGTTGTCTCCGAAAAACAAATCCGCCGCTTCCTGAGCAAGCTTATCGGAGTAACCCAATCGGTTAGCCCACCAACAAAGACTTGTTCCCCAACCCTCAAACACTCCGTTGTTTGTTGTAGAGGCGTTTGAGACCTTTACTGTTATTGTGCTGTCGATCCGTGTGTTATCGGGAGTTCTCACCGGGCTTTCATTATTCTCAGCAAAAGCTCCGACGCCGCACATGGAAGCCGCCGCTGCAAAGCAGACAACCCCTGATACAATTCTTTTTGATAATAACATATAGACCTCCTAAAAAATTATACTTAAATTTTATAAGTAAAGTATAATTTATATCGGAGAATTTCACAAGATAAAATCTTGCATATAATCAGCACAATCTTACTGACTTGACGAACCGACAATCAGATAGTGCTATTTCTTTCAGCCTTTCGGAATTCGGCAGGCGTCATATCTGTGTGCTTTTTGAATTGCCTTGCAAAATATGATTCGCTGCTATATCCGCATTTTGAACTTATCTGTTTTATAGAAAGCTCGCTTGAAATAAGCAGATCCTTGGCATATTGAATGCGGCTTGCAATAACGTCAGCACAAAAAGAAATGCCAAACTGTTTTGAGTATAGAGTTTCAAAACGACTGACGCTGAGATTTGCCATTCTTGCGGCATCTGCTAACAGCCAATCGTTCATAGGTGACTGAATCATTTTGCGTCTTATTTTATTAAGAGACATTGAAATTTCATTTTTCATTTGCCCAGATTCGGAAAGCTTGTACAAAAGAGCCTCCAAAAGCGCTGAAACAGTTTCGGTGTTTTCGTAATTATGAAAAACATATTCTTCTTTCATAATTCGGAAAATCGTATATGTCCGTTCAGCGTCCTTGATAGTCAGAGGAGTGTTCAGTTTAATTCCGAAACGTTCTATCTCAGCCTTATCAGCCTCGATATGCAGCCAATCGTCTATGTATCTGCCGCCGATCGCTTTATACTGCTGAATACTTTGCGGAGCATAAAGTACCGCAGTAGTTTCAGGTACTTCTGTCCAGTCTCCGTCTATATAAAACATTGCGGGAGTTTTCAGCAGTAAAAGAAGATATGTACCAAAGTAATTGGTTCTGTCAACTGAATAATTCCCGTCATGAAGTTCATTTACTCCGATTGCGGCAAGGTTCATTCCTATCACATCCTTGTATAGTAATAGATTGTTGATATTGTAAGAGATTGCTGTATGTATATTTTTTATATAAAAAATGCCGTAAAATCAAGTATAGCTTGGTTTTACGGTGTTGGTGCGGGTAACAAGGAGTTGAACCTGCACCGAGTTTCCCCGACCGGCGCCTGAGGTCAGCGTTTGTTGCAGACAAAATCCACAATTCTACATAAAGATTTTCAATCCGGTACATATCTCAGCAAACAATCGAATTTTTTAGCAGAATAAGAATAATCGGCTATGTGGTTATAAATGCTATTCTTTCTACATAAAATTATACACAATTATATTATATCACACTTTTATATATAGCGCAAGCATTTTTTACAAATTGTTTTCCCTTATATGTTATTTTTGCGCTTATTCACAAAAATAGACGTTGCAAGAACAACATCTCCTAATAATAAATATGGTGAGGATAACAGGATCTGAAGCCTGCATGTCTGCCGTTGCATCAGCGTATAGGAATTTGAAATTTTTACTCGGCTCAAATCCCAAAACCGAGGCGGGTGCTTATCACACTGATCCACATTTATGATGAACCGAAAATCAGCCCAGCAAATAAATTCACTGTCGTTACGCTTCATGGGGCTACTTTATCTTGGTGTGAGCGTTCAGTGTATGCAAAAAACAGTAATAAATTAAGACAAGCCTGCATAATCTGTACGGAAAGGAGTGTTCTTATGAAAGACAGAAAAATCAATAAAGTGTTAAAGAGAGTGCTTCCCGCAGCAGGAGTAATGGCAATAGTCGGAGGCTTTTTATTTATGTGGAGCTTTGCAGGCACACATGAAGCGATAATGACTTCTGCGGGTAATCTTCCTACAACTCAGGATAAGCAGGTAATTGTACTGGACGCAGGTCATGGTGGTGTAGACGGAGGCTGTGTTTCTGTCAATGGCGTTGCCGAAAAGGGTATCAATCTTGCTATTGTAGAAAGCGAGCGTGATTTTTTGCGAGTAATGGGATACGATGTGGTTTGTACCCGTGAAGAAGACGAGGCGATATATGACCGTGGAATTGAGGGACTTTCCAATCAGAAAAAGTCCGATATGCAGAACAGGCTGAAAATTTTCAGTGAATATCCGGAGGGAATATCCCTTTCAATTCATCAGAACCAATTTACTGACAGCAAATACAGCGGGGCGCAGATGTTTTACTCTGAAAAAAACTCAGGAGGCGAGCGGCTTGCGTCGGCTATGCAGGGACAGTTCGTATCGATGCTGCAACCGGAAAATACGCGTGAGACCAAGCCGGTGGGCGATGAGCTTTACCTGCTGAACAATACAGACAATCCTGCAGTAATGATAGAATGCGGTTTCCTGTCAAATCCCGAGGAGGCTGCTCTGCTTGAAAGCGAGGACTATCAGGAGCAGATTGCATTTACTGTTATGACAGGTATATTTGAATATTTTAAGTCAACCGAGTGAATTATAAAGAGCATTGACAGAGCTTACGGTTATCGCTCAGCGGAAATAGACGAGGTGATTTATATAAAAAACGACGGAGGTATTTCACTTCCGTCGTTTTGAGTTATGAGACTATTTTAAAAGAAATTCAATATCATTACTGGGATCAGATGTGTTATTTTCAAAGTCTGCTAACCATTTATCTTTGGGTTTTGTTGATACATAAATTATAGATACGTCGTCTTCGTTATCGTAAAGTGTCTCTATTACATCAATGGAGACGACATATTCATCGAATTCCCAAGCAAGAGTATAGTAAAATAATACAAGTTCGTCTGTGAATTGTTCTTTTTCAATTTCCAATGGATCTATATTTTTCTGATCGCTGACGGAAGCACAGTAGTAGGTTGGCGTACCTAGTTTTTGAAATATTTGATTAAGAGCGTTTAAAGATTTCTCGTTATTATATGCGGACGCGCCTCCAACTTCCTCGTCAGAGAATCCCCAGTATTTATAAGTATCATTGTCACCGTTGCTGTCGTCTAATTCAATTGACCACCAATTATTAGCAAAACATTCGTAGGCTGTCATATCAACATCTGAATAATTGAAGATATAAAGTTTTGCGTAGGTTTGATCGTTATAATCGTAGTATTCGTCATCTGTTTTAGTTGATTTTCTATAAAGATTGTAATGCGGATCCTTATAAGGATTGCCAATACTCTCTTCTGTATGTGCGCTTATTATCTTCTGTCGGAAAGCTTCCTCGAACGAGAGTCCGTAGGACGGATCGTCTGATACGTATGTAGGCTGAAAATATTCATCAAGCTGTTCATATGTTATCGGTATTGTCAGCTTAACGTCCAGCAAGGTAAAATCTTCAGGAAGACTTGTGAGCGGCTCGCTTGAATAGTCCTGACTTGTAAGCCAGAATTTTACACCTTCCTGTTCGGTCATGTCGTCATTATTTTCAATTTGGACTGTAGATGAGTTATTTTTGGTTGTTGTGTCGGTTTCTTCAAAACTGTTTTCGTCTTTACTGCTTAGAAGAACTCCGGCAGTAATTCCGCCTCCAACTACGGCAACGGATATTACTCCTGCTATAATTTTTACTTTTAGTGAGCCTGTCATTGCACTTTTTCCTCCTGCACTCGCTTTAAAAGCGATATTATTAGCAGTGGCTGCGGCCGCAGAGCCGTTTGCAAAAAGCTGTATGTCGGGTACGGTAATGTGTTCAGCTTCACAGCGTAGAATTTGAGTAAGAATGGGTATGGAAACAATAGCGTGTAGTCTGTCTCCGTACTTATCTTCGTAATTCAGTATTTTCTCTTTGATTTTAGCTCTTGCTGCGCTTAATCTGTATGTTACAGTACCCTCAGGACACTCCATAAGCTTGGATATTTCCGAAACGTTAAATCCGCTGTAGTAATACAGAATAACGGTCTGTCTCTGTACGTCGGAAAGTTCGGTGTCTATGATATCCATTATAATGCGTCGCTTTTCGGAGTCTGAAACATATTCGTCGGGAATAAGACCGCTGTCATCGGTAAATTCACCGCCCTGCTCAAGCTGTTCTTCAAAGGACAATGCCGCTGTATTTCTGAAAAGCATTTTACATTTATTTACGGCAATACCGTTTAACCACTTAGTGAAATTTGCGCCGTCATCCAACGTGGAAAGTTTTTCAAAAGCCGTAATATATGTATCCTGCGTAACGTCCTTGGCGTTATGCTCGTCGCCCAGCAGTTTCAGGCATAAAAAATATACAGAACGTTCAGTTTCTTTGTACAGTATTTCAAAAGCTTCCTTATCGCCGTTAACCGCATTTGCCACAAGCTTCGGCCATTTGTTCATTGATTTACTTCCTTTCTTATTTAACAGTCCGACATCCCTGCGGGCACAATGCCTCTGCGTTTAATTATTGCAGAAACGTTGTATTACATTGGATTTTTTCAAAAAAAATTTTTACTTTCTCTGTTTTCCACAAATATTAATTGATATTTTAGGCGAATTACCGAATAATTAAAGATTCTTTTCAAACAGAGTATACTTAAATTCAAAGTCTGTGCATTCAGCGTAATATGTGCCCGTTATTTTCCCCGAGCGTATCAATGCTCCTATGGACTTTGCGCCGCTGGACGACAGTTCATTCTTTATCGACTGCACAAGTGCTTTGCCTAGTCCATGGTGTTCGGGAGAAACTCCCATATACAGCATAACATAATCGTCACAATACTTGCGGATTTTAAGTAAACGAATGAGCTTTATAATACTGAATTTTCCGGCAGTCAGATTGCCCGTGTTTGGTACGCTGACGTAAAAGCCCACAGGTTCGCTGTCTTTGTATGCAAGCTTTACCATTTTGTAGTCCATAACATATCTGAGCTTTGAATAAATGCCTGCAAATTCCTCCTCTGTTATACGTTTGTAGGCGGGAAAGTCTGCATAAAGATCTATAAGCAGACGGTAAATTTCCCGCAGGCACTTATCAAAGCTTTTCGCTGTGGGACTGATAATTTCATATCCCTCTGACTTTTTGTCCGCAAGCCTGTCAGTATACTTGCTTTTGTCGGTTTCAGCGGACATTTTTCCAAAACGCATTGACTTATAGCTGTGGACTGCTTTGTATCCTGCATTAATAAAAAGTTTTTCATAATAGGGCAGGTTATACGGCTCCCCCGCGTAGGGAAAATGTTCAAAACGATTTATCTTAAGCCGGTATTTTATCCAGAAAGAACCGTCCACAGGCCCACAGATTTTGGTACAGCCATGAGCTCTTGCGATTTTTTCTGCTTTATTAAAAATCATTTGTGCGGCTGCACGGCTTTTAATGCTTTCAAAAAATCCGAAGTAGGCAGTGCCGTCTCCCGGATAAACCGTAACCGCTCCTCTTGCAGCAGGCGCTTTTCCGCTTAGTACAAGTATCGGATAAAAAGTGAAATATTTACTGAGTATATGTCTGTTTTCAAGCAAAGCCTTTTCGTCTCCTATACTTTGGGTAAGCGTGTTGGCAGAGTACAAAATCCGCGGCAGCGCAAGAAATTTACGCTTGAAATTTTTGTCAGCAATAGCATAGCTCAGGCTCATTTTATTCTGCCTCCCAGTTTATCTTCGGTTATATGCAGCGTAAGTATACGTTTGAATTTCGGCAGCTTGAGGTTTATATCGTCAACATAATCCTGAACATCTTTTGGTGTATGAGCTGTGAGATCAGCAAAAACTGAGGCTGTTATCTGTCCGTTCTCCATATAGACCTTTACGGCGTTTATCATTGGATTTTCCTTAAGCAGATTTTCAATTTCATCTGCATAGACGTTTTTGCCGTCGGGAGTATCGAGCATACGTTTTTTTCTTCCCAATACGAAAAGATGATCGCTGTCGTCAAGTCTGCCCAGATCGCCGGTATGGAAATATCCGTCCTCATCGAAATAAAGATGATTTTCCGGACAATTAAGATAGCCTGATGAAACTGCTTCTCCACCGACTATTATCTCGCCTGTACCGCTGTTATCAGGGTCAATAATTTTTACGGTAATGCTTTCCATTACACTGGCTGTTTCCTCCGGTCTGCCGTCGGAAATTTTGGAAAGAGCAATAACAGAGGACGTTTCGGTAGTTCCGTAAGCCTCGAGAACGTTAACACCTCTGTCGATGAACCAGCGTTTCAATGCAGGATCGGTAAAGCTGCCGCCATTGTAAAGAAATCTCACCTGTTTCAGAGCGTCGAGCAGTTCCTCAGTCATAAGCTTGTGCATTGCAGCAAGCATAATAGGAACAGTGCAGATAACAGTCGGCTTGACCGCAATAACGTCCTGATTTATTTCTTTCAAGTCACGGCAAAGATATATGCTCATTCCTGAAATTATCGTATACAGGAAGTTTGCCACTCCTGAATAAACGTGGTTCAGCGGAAGAAAAATATAGGATCTGTCCGCATGGGTCATTGGGGTACGGCTATACAATGCGTCCCAGTTAGAGAACATATTACGCTGTGAAAGAGGTATTGCCTTGGGTCTTGCTGTAGTGCCTGACGTGAATATAATTTTTACTGTTTCTTCCAGACCGCTTGGCGGAGGAACAGGAAGATCTCTACCTTTTTTGATAAGATTCGGTAAATCTATTTCCATGGAGTAAAAAATAAAATCTATATATTTTTCTTTTACTTTGCTCACAATTTCAGCTTGGCTATGAGAGTAAAATAAAATGCCGGATCCGCTTTGTAACAGAACATTTTCAAGATCGAATTCTGTCCATTCCTTATCTAAAGGAACGCATATTCCCGCATATCCCATAACTGCAAGGTCACATATCATCCATTCAGCGGAATTTTCAGCAAAAATATAAATAAATCTGTCCCTGTTGCCGTTGTAAATTGCGGCGGCTAAGGCTCTTGCATCGGAAATTATTTCGTTAAAAGTCCTGCTGATGAACCCTTTGTCGGTCTTAGTATATACATATGGTTCTTCTCGCCATTTTTCAAGACAATTATTCAGATATTCATGTATAGTTTTCATTTTAGTGCTCCGTTCAATATTGTAACTTCGCCTTTGCTGCCATTAAGCATTACCTTCTGTCCGTCTGAAAGTCTGTCATAAATGTTTCGGATTCCTACAACCGCAGGCTTTTTCAGTTCCCTTGAAATTATAGCCGTATGGGATAGCAGAGACCCTCTTTCGCATATAAGTCCCGCACTTTCGCTTATGAGTGTTACCCAGCCCGGATCTGTCATTTTTGCTGTTATGATTTTTCCACGAACCTTTTCAGGAGAGGTATCTGCGGGGGAGTTTACCTTGATTATTTCAGCTTTTATAATTCCGCCCGAGCAGGCTATTCCACGAAATACCCCTTCTTCGCATTTAGCCGAAACACGATTGACTGAGGCGGGGGTTACATCGAAAACCCTGTCTGCAAATACAATACGCTTAGGCGACGGCATAAGGCTATACATTTTGTAAATTGATTTTCTGCAGTTGATTTCCCGGGAAAAGTTTTTACCCTTTGACAAAGCTTTTATTTCCGAAGTGGACAGATAGAATATTTCCCGAGGATCGTTAAGTCTGCCGTTTTCATAAAGCTCGTCTGCGGCTTTAAGTATGATCTCACGCATAATTCCATATAGCCTTGCACGATCAAGACGTGAACGCTCACGCTGTGAAACGCCCTGCCTTGCCTTGTCGGACAGCCGCTTTTCCGCAAAATTAAGCTTTTGTTCCTTCGTAGTTTTCATTTTATTATATACTGCCCCGCAGATCATTTCAGCAAGCAATTCCGGATTAGTCCTAGGAGTTTTGCTTTCCAGCTTTAGCTCGCAGGGAGCGCGGTCACCGAAAAGGCTTATATAGCGGTCAAGCATTTTTCGGTAGCCTTCAGGGGATTTTGAAAGGAATTTTTTCCAGCCGTCTGCGTCTGAAACATCTTCAAGAACAGGAATAAGTCCCTGTGAATCAGCATATTTTCTCAATTTTTCAAGAGCAATTACAGGTCTCATGCTTTCAAGTCTGCCGCTGTTATAAATGCAGTCGTTAAGACGCTGTTTATGATCCGCAGGATAGTGGATTTTAAGAACAGCATTCAGTAATCCCGTATATATAAAAGTATACATGTCATTGACAAGAGTAATATCCCACACATTGCAGATTTCGGAGCTTATCTTCTCATACAGATCAAGGAGATTTTCCGTGCCTGTGGTTTGTTCTACTTGTTTACGGAATATCTTGATTCTGCTTTTGAAATATCGGTCTAGTTCTTTCATACGTCGGTTATTGGTAAACAGTAAGTTAAAAAACTGAACCGCTACAGTCAGCTTTGTGAAAATATCCGCATTGAGATCTGAGTTCACTGTTTTGTCCTCAACTCCCAGCATATCCTGCCACAGCGGAATTATTTTATCGGAAAAGGGGAGCAGTCTGATAACGTCATACCAGCCCGAAATGCGATAGTAAATACGTCCGTCAGCCGTATCGGTCATTTTTCTCAGCGTACGGTCCAAATGTTCAGTAACCCTTTCACTTTTGGTAAGACGTTTTACTACGCTCCTGAAAACGCCGTAATATGCCTTAGACACAAAATCCTGTGTAAGCGGTAAAGACACTCCGGGATAGCTTTCGCATATGTTGCTTGAATCCAGAATTATTTTTTTTCGGACTTTCAGCGTGGTGATTTTTCTCGCCTGCAGAATATAAATTTGATCATTGTAAACTGCAAATTCAATGTCGCAGGGAAATCCGAACAGCTTGGAAATCCTCTCGGAAATATCCAGCAGTCTGTCTGCCGGAATGTCACTGACATCAGGCGCATCGGGCTGGGTCTCATACCAGCGTGAACCGTCCGAACGGTTGATATAAAGCTGAATGACCGCGCCATTGCCTGAAACTACATTTTCACCAACACCCCTTCCGACGGTTATTACCGTTTCATTAAGTCTGCCGTTAGGATTCGATGTGAATATAACTCCCGATAGATAAGGGTCGATCATTTGCTGAACGATACAGTTGATTTTTCCGTCTGAGGAACTTTTTGAGGCTTTTGCGTATGCATCTGCGCGATGCTCAAGACAGTCCTTCACTCTTTTAAATACATCTGTTTCCTGAACATATAAATACGTTTTGAATTGTCCCGCAAAGGAATTTTTTTCACCGTCCTCGCAATCGGCAGACGATCGAACGGAAAAAAGCTTTACCGAAAATTCCGAAAGAGCCGAAAGCATTATCAATTCCTTTGAAATTTCTTCCTCGGTTGAGGTATTGTCGGCGCAGAAGAAGAGAGGTACATTAAAACCGGCATTTTTCAATATAAAAAGATTTTCCGCCTTTGCGCCGAGAGAACCGGTTGATTTTGTATAAATACTCATATTAAATTTTTCCAAAAATAAGATAAGCCGCAATGGTCATCAGCATCATAGTTTCCTGAATATAGGTGTATCGCTCTACTTTTTCAACGATCTTATATTGTGTGGGGTCTTTCATAAATGAAATGAATTTCCAAGTCATCCAAGCTACGTTAATGAGCAGAGCGACTACTGAGATTTTATTTAGATTCCATACAAGCAGAACATTTGTGATTATATCAACAAGCGTTAATACAAGCACAAACATAGTCGCTTTTTTGTACCCGAAAAGCTTTGAGTAGGTGACATACTCCGTTTCGTCCTTAGGAGCTCTGATCTTGCGGGATACCTCCCATATAAGAGCGGGAAAGTACAGCGTCCAAGCGGCAAGAAAATTTGTAAGCGTCCAAGCGCCTAGGGAGTATTTAATACAAGTGAACGAAATAATATAAATATTCATTATCATCTGCACAGGGTTATGTGTCACAAGAGCAAGAGGAAGACTTTTCTGTATTTTTTTCTTACTGAAAAACCACAGAGACATAAGCGTTCCATATATGTACAAAAACAGGAAAAACCCGAAATTATTCATAAATATGAGGTTCAGCGCAACTGTTACCGCTATGAGAAGTCCAACAAATACGGCAAGGTCTTTTTTGTGAACTCTTCCCGACGGAAGAGGACGGTGTGAAAAAAGACGGCAGTCAAGCTCGTAGTCCTTGAAATCGTCGGCTATTCTCAGCCACAGCAGAAAGCTGAAAACGGTAAATCCGCCGATGAATTCCTGAATACCTATGTTGAAGTCGGTAATTCCGTTGTTGAGCAGTACGATGAAATGAATTTCCCCGAAAACTATCAGCCCCAGAATAAATCTAGGAATTATGGGATACATTTCTTTAAAATAGATATTAAGTCGTTTGATCATAAAAGTTCCCCTTTATAAATTTTTTCGGATTTTTAAAGTATACAGTATGGTGTTGACGGCAATGTGGGTTCCTGCCCCCAAAGCAATGTACAGAAAATACTGCCAAAGCGGCATTGGATAAAAAGCGGCATAAACGAGCATTACTCCGATAAGAGAGTCCACTTGATCTATCAGGAAGAAAAGTCCCCCTTTAATACCTTTTACGGTTTTGCCCGAAGGTATCTCAAGTCTGCGCTTTACAAAGCTGTTCGGCAGTTCAAACAGGACATAAGAAAATCCCATAAGTCCGCCAAGAATGATGTTCAGAATAACAGTGTTTGAGTTGTGCGTATAAATGTAGTTTTTATCCTCTAAATCAGGAAGTTTGCACACAAATCCCCATAAAGTCTGACTGAAAAGCCCGCTGAATATCATACCTAAAAATCCCGCCCATGTTTTATTGTCTCCGAAAAGGCGTTTGCCGTCTGAAAGACATTTTCCTCCGTCTATTGGCTTGGCATGGGAAATACAAAATGAAGTCCTGCACCATAGCATATTGAGAATCCCTGCAAGAATGCAAGGAGCAAGTGTTATGTACATTTTGAGTATAGTCAAGGTAAGGTTCCTCCTAGTCAAGCAGATTGGAGATAAGCGTTAATCCCTGACATACAAAAAAGCCTATTCCAAGCATTAGCACAGCTCCGGCAGAAACGTCTTTAATAAATCTTATGTCTGAATTATCGTTGCTGTTCTGGCTGTCGCAGACCCTTTCTATTGCAGTGTTTATCAGTTCCGCTCCGAAAACCGCCGCCGCAGATAATATAAAAACAATATAGTCGTATTTCCCTGAGCCTGTCAGAATATTCAGCACAAGGAATACAGCGGCAACAGCTATGTATATTTTAAAATTTCGTTCTTCTTTAAAAGCTGCAGTTAAGCCTTTAAAGGCGCAGAAGATGCTTCTTGAAAAAGATTTGTTGCGGAATTTTTCATTTTTCATAAATAAAAATCACCTTTTGGTAAATGATTGTATTTATTATAGCATATAATCTGTTTTATGTCAATGAGAGCGTTTTTGTTGATGCATCGTAAATCACTCAGCGTATTAAAAAACTTAAGCAAATCTTAAGCATTTCTTAAAAGTATTGACTTTGAATTTTCCTGTGCTATAATTATAAACGAAATAAGACGTTACATATTGAAATCGGCATAGAAGGGAGAAAAAAATGAAACTCAGAAATATTAACAGAGGACTTGTGCTGGGAGCTGTACTCATTTTGGGTACCGCTGTTTACGTTAGCATTGACAACGCAAGGTTCAAGGACAGCAAGCCTGAGATCGAGGAAACAGTAAAAAAAGCCGTTGATGCAATGGCTCAGTCAAACGTAGGTCGGGCAGACCAAATCGAGAGCAACTGGATGAAACTGCTTTCGGAGTATTTTACAAGCTATTCAAATGTGCACGACTACGGAGCTACAAAGGATTATATTTTCTCGGAGATCAGCGACGGCTGGTTTTTAGACGAAGAAAGCGGTACGATCACTAAAGCCGTAACGGATATTTCCAATATTTCCATATCCAAAAGCGGTTCGGACGGAGCAACGGTTGCATTTGATTTTTCGTCATATTACGAATATACAGGCTCCTGTCCCGTTTACATGTCTTTTAACGGCTTGAATTATCTTGACGGAGGAGATTTTGACGATTACGGAAATCCCTTACCCGATAACGACAGCGTACGCTACGGAGAAACTCTCAGCGGAGAGGCGGAAATGTATCTTCAGAAAACCGACAGCGGCTGGAAGATAGGAAGTATGACAAATTGGGGATACAATATAGACATTAAACGTCTTGACGGGGATTCCGAGGCGGAAGTTGAAAACAGCAATGATGTATCTGAATCGTCGTCTGTTGAAATTTATGGGGGAGGTGAGCTGTCTTGACAAGCAACAGCAACGAAGTTATTCTCAGCATCAAGGGATTGAATAAGACTTTAGGTAAAAAACATATTCTTCATAATATAGATATGGAGTGTATTTCAGGCGAGGTCTTTGGTTTTTTAGGTCCTAACGGCGCAGGTAAGACCACCACTATTAAGATAGTCGTTGGACTGCTGCAAATGGACAGCGGAGAGGTCACGGTCTGCGGACATGATATAGTAAAGGATTTTGAAAAGGCAATGTCCAATGTAGGCGGAATTGTAGAAAATCCCGAGATGTACAAATATCTTACAGGCAGAGAAAATCTTATGCAGTATGCAAGAATGAGGGGCGTTAAGGATATGTCCCGAATCGACGAGGTAGTCAGTCTTGTAAAGCTTTCAAACCGCATCGACGAAAAGGTCTCCAAGTATTCGCTGGGTATGAGACAGCGTCTGGGTGTGGCACAGTCGCTTTTGCATAACCCAAAGCTGCTCATACTTGACGAGCCTACTAACGGACTTGATCCTCAGGGCATCAAGGAGCTGAGAGATATACTCAAGCAGATAGCCCACGAGGAGGGCGTGTGCGTGGTAGTATCCTCGCACCTTATGAGTGAAATGGAGCTTATGTGTGACAGAGTAGGCATTATAGCAAGCGGAAAAATGATAGGCGTTTATACTATGGAGGAGCTTATCTCCCAATCAAACGGAAGTCTTGCTGAATACGTTATTGAAACGGACAAGCCAAAGACCGCGGCGGCAAAAATGCAACTTCCCGAAAGCTGTATAAGCTACGACCCCGAAACAGGACTTATCACTGCTATTGTTCCAACAGAGTTTGAAAAGGATATTATTGCAGATGTAAATGAAAATATCATAAAAGCGGGCTGTAAGCTTTACTCAGTCCACAGAAAAGAGAACAAAAAGCTGGAGGATGTATTTATCGAGCTTACCGACAGCGGGGAAGGAGACGGTCAGATTGGATAGATTTTTTTCACTTGTAAAAAACGAGTATATAAAGATACTGAAAAAGTTATCTACCAAGATTCTTTTTGCTGTACTTGTGATCTCGGTGATAGGACTTTCAGCTATCTTCCTTATAGCTAAGCATACTGCACAGAGCGAAATGGAGTGGTATGACGGCACGAACTCGCTTGAGAGTGCGATTGAGGATTATGAAAGTCAGATCGAATGGCTTAAAGATACAAAACCTGAGGGCTACGAAGACAATATAAAGCTTTATGAATTTATGAAGGACAGCAAAATTGCCTATAATGATTGGAGGTATTACGAGGCAATTTCCCTGGAGGGTATGACCTATGAGGAGATGTCTCCCTACTTAACTGTTCTGGCTGACGATAACTGGAAAGGTTACTGCGAGCTGAAGCTGAAGGAGGATCTTTCAGCCGGAGAGAAGTGGGCATATGCATACCGCATTGAAAAAAATATAGATTTTACCGAGGAATTTTCTAAGCAGAACTCAATTATAATGAGCGTAAGTCAGGCAAAAGATGCCTTGCAGTATACAACGGGATCGGAAGATAAGGAAGCACGCGAAAAATATGAGGAAATTGTTTCCATTGGGCTTTATCAGCTTGATAATGAGATCTACAGCAACACAGCGGATATGATGAGTTTATATGAAACTGATTGGTCTGAGGACAATGGCTTCTGGCAGGTATATATGATGACGCCTTACCTTGTAACGGTAGCGGGTATGCTTTGTATTATCATTGCAGGAGGCGCTGTCTCAGGAGAATTTCATCAGGGTACTATTAAATTTCTGCTGATAAATCCTGTAAAGCGCTGGAAGATACTTATGTCAAAGTATTTTACGGTAATAACAATGGGATTTGTAATGATAGCTGTAATATTTGTATTAAGCATTCCTGTTGTGGGGCTTATGCACGGATTTGACGGAATTTCGACTCCTTATCTGTATTTCAGCGACGGTCAGATACAGAGCGTTAACTCTTTTATTATTGCGGCAAAATCTTTTCTTGTGTCGGGTGTTGAGGTTGTTGTCATGTCAACCTTTGCTTTTGCCATATCCTCTCTTATCAGGAGCAGCGCCCTGGCGATAGGAGCAAGCGTATTTCTGATGTTTGCAGGCGCGACTGTAACTCAGATACTGGCTCAGTTAGGACAGGATTGGGCAAGGTATTTTATGTTCGCCAATACAGATCTGATGTCTATATATCAGGGAAATTCAGTTTTCCCTCAGCACACGGTGTTCTTTGCCGTAATGGTTCTTGTGGCTCATATGGCTGTGTTTATCCTTACTGCCTGGGATGGATTTACCAAAAGGTCGGTATAAATGAAAAGGATTCTGAAGGTATTAAATGTATTTCTTCGATAAACCTCATATGAAGCAAATAAGGGGCAGCCCTCTATCGCAAGGCATGCCCCTCTTTTAAAAAAGTCCACCGAACTGTTTTAAAATTCACCCTGCGCTTTAATTTACGGTTACACTTTTTCGACAAGCTGAGACGTACTTTTTAGACTGAGACGTACTAAAGTACATCTGATTTTTTATAAATTAGTATAAGTAAACTTGCACTATTGTGACAGCTGATTTTTAAAAATAATGCAGCAAACTAAACAAAGCCTGAACAGCAGTTTTAATTTTTCTTACAAAAAGTATTACATAAATGTAAATAAAGAGGATATTTGTTTTACATATGTGAAAAAGTATGATATAATAAAAACAGAAAATAAGTTGGGGGAGTGTTTCTCCCTTGCTGTGACGGAGATGACAGCATTCATGATTACTATTACAGGCAGATCTGTTTTCGGAGGAATTGCCAGAGGAAGAATTTCTTACTATCACAGAGATGAAGTGCTTATTAATAAGCTTAAAGTAATTGATCCCGAACGTGAATGGGATAAGTATCTGCTTGCCAAAAGAGAGGCTATTGAGGAGCTTAAATGCCTTCACACTCAGGCTACCGAAGATATCGGAAAAAACGACGCTCAGATATTTTATATTCATCAGATGATACTTAACGACTCGCAGTTTGAACGTCTTATATACGATTACATTATGATAAAACGTTATAATGCGGACTATGCTGTGGCGAGAACCGCTCAGACATTTGGCAGAATCCTTGCAAAAATGGATTCCGAATACATAAAGGAACGTCAGGCAGATGTAAATGACGTATCCGACAGACTGATAAGACATATTCAAAACCGTTCCGGCAATACATTTAAGCTTGAAGAAATGTCAATAATATGCGCTGACGATCTTATGCCCAGTGAAACTGTAACGCTTGATAAATCAAAGGTTGCGGCTTTCTGCACCAGCGGAGGTTCTACAAATTCCCATACCGCTATAATTGCAAGAACTATGAACATACCGGCTCTGGTAGGAATGGGCGCTCCTTTAACGGAGGAATATGAGGGAAGCTATGCCATTGTTGACGGCTACAGCGGTATTCTGTATATTGAGCCTGATGAAAAAACCGTAAAAATGCTTGAGCATAAGGAGGACGAGGAAGGAAGAAAGCAGGAGCTCCTGCGACGTTTAAAGGGAAGGAAGAACATCACTCGTGACGGACGTGAATTTGCAGTATACGCGAATATAGGCAGTCTTGCCGACATACCCTCAGCTATTGAGAATGACTGCGGCGGTGTAGGTCTTTTCCGCAGTGAATTTATGTACTTGCAGCGTGAGGATTTTCCTGATGAGGAAGAGCAGTTCTACAATTACCGTAGAATTCTGGAGGATATGAAAGGAAAGCGTGTAGTTATAAGAACACTTGACATAGGCGCGGATAAAAATGTGGGATATTTCGGTCTGGATAAGGAGCTTAATCCCGCTATGGGATTCAGAGCAGTGAGAATATGCCTTGAAAGACAGGATATTTTCAAAACTCAGCTCAGAGCGCTGTACAGAGCGTCTGTTTACGGAAGTCTTGCTATACTTATACCAATGATCATTGATGTTGAGGAGGTACGCAGGGTCAAAGAGATTATTGAAGAAGTTAAGTTTGAACTTTTAGATAAGGGTATATCTTTTGCCGATAATGTGGAGCTTGGCGTAATGATAGAAACTCCTGCATCGGTAATGCTCAGCGATCTGCTTGCTAAGGAGGTTGATTTTTTCAGTATCGGAACCAACGATCTGGAGCAGTTTACTCTTGCTATTGACAGGCAGAATCCTCACTATGAAAGCGTAGTACCGCAAAATCATCTTGCAGTACTGAGAATGATAAAGATCGTTTGTGACAACGCTCATTCGTGCGGTAAAAAGGTCTCCATATGCGGAGAACTGGGCGCGGATCTGAGCCTGACGGAGATATTTCTGGATATGCACGTTGACTCGCTTTCCGTTGCGCCGCCGCAAATTCTTCCTGTGAGGAAAACTATACGCAGTTTAAATCTCAGCGACAGGCGGCAGATATATAACAATATCCAGCAGGCGTTAAGGCTGTAAAATAGGACGGCAAAAAAAATCCCGCATTAGTTCGATACTCATAAAAACGTTTAAGCCCCGAAGTAATTATTGATAACTGCTTCGGGGCTTGTTGTTATAATTCGATTACTCGCATAAATCAGAATTTACACCAATGCTGTTATCCAAAAGCATATTGCGGAAATCAACGAAAGAGGTGTCATAATATATTTTTCCTTTTTACTTTTTGATAAGAAATTCATAACTGTATTTAATGAAAGATAAACTGCCATAACAATACCAATTATTCTTGTGACCTTGCCAGAAAACCATAAAGGTATAATTCCACCTATTTGTAAAATTATAACCACAAAAAATATCTGTAGAATAAGTTGTGTTACTAAGATGATTCTCAGTTTCTTAGGAAAAACTTTATATTGACCTCCCATTGTCAGCTCACCTAATGGTAGCCCACAAATAATAAGTATTGAAAGTATAATTACTATTGAAAATGTACTTGCACCTATTACTGAAACCATAACGAACCTCCACAAAATGCTGATTTATCTTAGTAATAATTATACATCAAAGCCTTTATATTGTCAATAGAAACGCCATAGCACTCACGCAAATCAATTTTCACCAATCACTCTCAAAATGGAGTGAGAATCAATCAA
>CAYNPW010000045.1:0-19330 GCA_964399215.1 uncultured Ruminococcus sp.
AAGAGTTTTTTAAGTTTTGCTGAGATTTGGGGGATTAAATCAGTGTTTCCTTAGAAATCCAACAAGAAGATTTGAAAAAAATCAGTTGGAATCTTGAACCACTTGAGGAGCCTTATGGAAAGCATACTGTAAGAAAATCCATTGAAAAGGCACTCGTCAATAATCATAACAATGAATATTTTACAGATATAGCAGAAAAATTCTTGCTTACTCCTGAAAGATACGATAGAAAACTATGTCGCCTGAGCGGAGAACGCTGGAGAGCAGCAGCGGCATTAGGTTATGCACAAAAGAGAAGAATATTTTATGCCCCATATATGTCAAGTAATTTCTACTATCAAATGTGTCAATCCGGCTTATTAAAAGCTTTAAGGACATTAACAGATAATGGAGCTGTTGTTTTATTACCGACAGGCAGTGACGAATTTATAAAGCATATTACTGACGAATGTATATATTTAAATCGACAATTTGATATTGAAAACCTTAAACAATTTTATTATGAACACTTTAACGGAAATTGGATACATTGAAGAGTTAGTCTGACTTCAAAATTTCATTCTCCATAAGAAAATACAAATAAAAAGCAAATAATTTTGTTTGCTTTTTATAAAAAACACTTGACAAATTAAATTTCAGGTAGTATAATTAGAAAAAATTGAAAGGACGGTGAATCTCATGCGTAAATATATAAGTATACCGAATGCCATAATAAAAATAACAGAACACAAATCATACCCATTCGAGATTTGCCCGTCAGGTCTGCGTTAATGCTTTTTTGAACGTAAATTGACAGAGCGTTTTCCGTTATTGGGGAGCGCTCTTTTTGCGTTCACTCATAATACGGACAGACGGCGAAAGACAACAGACAAAAGGAGAATATATGTTAGAATTAAACGGAAAATACGGCGCCGCAAAGGTGTTCACAGAAATTATTGACGAGGGAGCGATCTCCCAGATCATCGAGCTTTTAAATCAGCCTATGGCGGAAAATCAAAAGGTACGCATTATGCCCGATGTTCACGCAGGCTCCGGCTGTACTGTCGGTACGACTATGACTGTCACCGATAAGGTAGTCCCCAATCTTGTGGGCGTTGACATCGGCTGCGGAATGGAAACTGTTAAGCTTAAAGAAAAGCATATCGAAGTCCAACAGCTTGATAAGCTTATCTACAAGGCTATCCCCTCGGGCTTTGAGATGAGAAAAAAGTCCCATAGATACGCTTCCAAAATCGATCTCTTACAGCTTTACTGCTATGACAGGATAAATCCTTTGAAAGCGGAGCTGAGCGTGGGTACTTTAGGCGGAGGAAATCATTTTATAGAGGCTGACAAAGGCTCTGACGGTTCAATTTATATCGTTATCCACTCAGGCTCCCGTCATCTTGGACTTGAAGTCGCTAAGTACTATCAGAACGAGGCTTACCGCAGACTTAACAAAGCCTCCCAGTCGGAGATCAACGAGCTTTGCGAAAAACTCAAAGCGGAGGGCAAACAGAAGAAAATTCAAAGCGAGCTTAAAAAGCTTGTGTCCACCAAGCGGACAAATGTCCCAAAGGCGCTTGCCTATTGCGAGGGCGAACTATTTGATGCTTATATCCACGATATGAAGATCGTTCAGGAATATGCTATGGTAAACCGTCAGGCTATGATGAACGAAATAGTCAAGGGAATGGGTCTGCACGTTCAGGAGCAGTTCACCACTATCCACAACTATATCGACACGGAAAATATGATCCTGCGAAAGGGCGCTGTCTCGGCGCAGACTGGAGAAAAGCTGCTGATACCCATAAATATGAGAGACGGAAGTCTTATCTGTATGGGAAAAGGAAACCCCGACTGGAATTATTCAGCTCCTCATGGCGCAGGCAGAGTGCTTTCACGCTCTCAGGCAAAGCAGACGCTTACCGTTTCCGAATTTAAAAAGCAGATGAAAGGTATCTACACTACGTCGGTAAATGCAGGTACACTGGACGAAAGTCCAATGGCTTATAAAAGTATAGCGGATATTGTTGACAATATCGGAGATACGGTAGAAATACTGGACATTATAAAGCCAATTTACAATTTCAAAGCAGGAATTGAGGATTGATCTTATGACAGATAAATTTATTCCCTTTGAAAAGCTAAGCAAAAAGGAACAGCGGAAGATCAATATGATGAAACGTCGGGACTGGCAGGGCATAAATCCTGTCACAAGAGTTGCAAGATCCGATAATTCATACAGCAGAAAACAAAAGCACAAAACCGACTATCTCTCAGAAGAATAAATACAAAACATCAGCGAAGAAATTTTATCTTCGCCGATGTTTACTATTTCCATTCAAGTCCGTCAAGCTCGCTCTGCAGCCGTTCCAAATTATCTCTGATACTGATCTTCTGAGGACAGACCTTTTCGCACTTTCCGCATTTGATACAGTTTTTAGCTTTCTGCTTGTCGTCCATATCGTGTTCCCATTGCCATTTTGTACCGTTATTGTTGCCGTATATCCCGTATGTGTTCCATATTTTAAAATTGTACGGTATATTAACTCCCGCAGGACACGGCATACAGTAATTACATCCTGTACAGCCGTTGTTCACTCTGGCTTTGAGCATTTCAGCGATTTGAGTGACCGCCTTATGTTCCTCGTCGGACAGCGGTTTAAAGTCCGTAAAAGTAGCCAGATTGTCCTCCACCTGCTCGGGAGCGGACATTCCGCTGAGAATTACCTTGACATTCGGCAGACTTCCTATCCAGCGCATAGCCCACGACGCTGTGGACGCATTGCCGTCCAGCTTTCTGAATTCGCTTGTTATCCCGTCGGGAAGATTTGCAAGTGAACCGCCCTTTACAGGCTCCATGATAACGATAGGCACACCCAGCCTTTCGGCAAGGCTGTAGCCCTTTAAACCCGCCTGTTCCTCAGTGTCCATATAGTTAAGCTGTATCTGGCAGAAATCCCATTTGCGGTAGGTGATTATCTCCTCAAAGACTTCAAAGCTGTCGTGGAAAGAAAATCCGAAATATCTGATCTTACCCTCCGCTTTGAGCTTTTCGCAGTAGTCCACAACGCCCAACTCGAGCATTTTATGCCAGCGATCCTTGCTCAGGGCGTGGAGCAGATAGAAGTCAACGTAATCCTTATTCAGTCTTTCAAGCTGAGAATTGAAAAGTCGTTCTGCGTCATCAATGGAATTGACCTCCCAACAGGGCAGCTTAGTGGCAAGAAAATATGAATTTCTGGGGTACTTGTCAAGCACACGCCCCACAAAAGGCTCGCTGTCTCCCCCGTGATAGGGATATGCGGTATCTATGTAATTAACACCGCAGGCGATAGCCCTGTCTATCATTTTCTCGGAAAGCTCCTCGTCAATTTTTCCGTCCTTCTGGGGAAATCTCATACAGCCAAAACCCAGCATTGAGGTTTCAATATCAAGATTTTCCATTCGTCTTTTTGTGATCTGCGGCATAATAAAGCCTCCCTTTAAACAGTAAATTTTAATTAAGCTATGTATTTCAAAATATCAATCATAATTTGAATGATCAGTTAGCCGTAAAGGATAAATTCATTATCAGCTCCTTCAATGAATTTGCAAATGGTTTATCACATGGTTTTCCGTCTTCGTAAAAGTTTTCTTCAAATATTCTTCCGGTTGATATTTCATATAAAATATAACTGCCGGAATATCCTTTCAAACCTATCGGCAAATAATTTTTTATATCACCTTTATAATTATCCCGCCATGAAATTCCCATTTCAACTATTCCATTTTTTTGAAAAAGCAAATCATTTTCGGTTTCATTTATTTTCTTATAACAGGAGAACAAAACTATACATTCAGGTATTTTATAATAACCATATATACATGGATGCCAATAAAGGTTAATATAATCATCAATATCAGTCGGAAGATCATATCCAAATATATCTTTGAATGTACTTATATCTGTACGCTTACGCTTTTTTCTTTTTATAAAATATTCACCTTTATCAATATGACATTTTATGTCGGGGGCAACGTCAGAAAAATCACTGTCACTGCAAAAATTTGATTTATTTCTTGCTTTTGATTCGTAATTTAATATAGCTTCTTTCACGAAAAATCCCCCTTAAAATTCCATTTAATTTTTTACTTTCATACCATATCTTTATTTTCTTTACTATCTCATTGTATAAATCAGAATTTATCCCAATGTATTCTATCTTGAACATTGATTTCTTTCTGCTTTACAGGCTGAATGTCTTTCTTAGGTTTACCAATACCGATAAAGCACGGCATAAAGTAATCATTCGGATAACCAAGCACCTCTCTCGCATACTCGCTCTCATTGCCGAGAGGTACTCTTAAATTACAACCGTATCCCTCCGCAGTTGCTGCAAGAAAAATATTCTCAATGCTGCACCAAATAGAAGCAAAGCCGTTGAGATGTGAAATATTATCCGGATCAAGTATATCAGTTTTTTGCTTTAGTAATGGAATTATAATAGCAGATGCATCAAAAAGCATTCTGTATTGTTTAGGAACGGCGTTACGATAACATTCCTGCTGTAAACTGTCGCTTAAATTCCAATCCTTTATCAATAGATCCATATCTTCATCGGAAATCCCTTTGGGAATAATATCAAGCAATTTTACCGTCATATTCTTATCTTTAACAATTATAAAATGCCAATCTCTCATATGGTCATTTGTCGGCGCTTTAAAAGCAGCACATATTATTTTCTCAAGAATATCTGTTGGTATGGTTTCATTTTCAAATTCACGAATAGTTTTTCTATTGTTTAGTGCCTCAAAAAACTCCATAATATACACTCCTGTAAATTACGATTTATTACAATACGTCACTTGACCAAATCAAGATAAATTTTAACTTTATCTAATTATACAATATATACCTAAAAAAATCAAGTATTTTTGTTCAGATCATTATCCCATAATACTTTCCGAAAGCAGACAAAATGCCCGACGGAAAATTTCCGACGGGCATTTTATCATTTAGCAGTAAAATTACTGATTGTTGCTGCCTGCTGTTTTATAAGCGTCGATCATCTTCTTGACCATCTGACCGCCTACAGAACCTGCCTCACGAGAGGTAAGGTCGCCGTTGTAACCCTGCTTGAGGTTTACGCCAACTTCGTTTGCTGCTTCCATCTTAAATCTGTTGAGAGCTTCTCTGCCCTGCTGTGTTGTTACACCCTTCATAGTGTACCTCCTGTTTTTACGGTTACTTTTTATGCATATATGTTTGCATTTTCACCGTTTTATTTTTCGGGTTTGCTTTAATATTATATGATTTCGCTCGTCTAATATCAGAGGTAATTTTTTGATTTGTTTTTGCAAAAAAATAGATTGGATTTTTTAGGAATTTTAAATATAAAGCAGAGATCCGTCAGCCGAATATGTTGTGACTGACGGATCCTCCGCTGATTCAATTTGATTGGTGGATATGATATATTATTAACGTACATAAGACAATTTATTCAAACAATTCTCCCGCCGTATCTTTGTAATATTCCGCCTGAGCCGACCACAAAGACGAGTATGTTCCACCGTCTGAAATCAGCTTTTCATGAGAGCCTCTTTCAACTATTCTTCCGCTGTCAAGCACTGTTATATCGTCGCAGAAACGACAGCTTGAAAGCCTGTGAGAAATGTAAATAGCAGTTCGTGTGCCGACAATGGAATTAAATTTCGTGTAAATATCGTGCTCGGAAATAGGATCCAAGGCGGCGGTAGGCTCGTCAAGGACTATAAACGGAGCGCCTTTGTAGATCGCTCTCGCAAGACACAGCTTCTGCGCCTCTCCGCCTGATATCTCCACTCCGTTTTCATCAAAATTTTTGTAAAGACAGGTATCTATTCCGTCAGGCATGCTGTCAAGTCTTTCGGAAAGTCCCGCGCGTCTTACGCAGTCCTCAACAAGCGCCTTGTCGACCTCGCAGCCGGCGGCAACATTTTCCGAAAGAGAGAAAGAAAACAGCTTTGAATCCTGAAAAACAACAGAGAACAGATCCATATATTCTTCGTATTTATACTTTCTGATGTCTATTCCGTTGAGAGTGATTTCACCCTCGGTGGGGTCGTAAAGACGACAGAGCAATTTGACAAGAGTGGATTTTCCGCAGCCGTTGCGCCCCACAATAGCCATTTTCTCTCCTATCTTCCATTTCAGATTTATATCCTGCAAAACATACTGCTCAGAGTTCGGGTATCTGAACCAGACGTGTCTGAACTCAAACTCGTACTCGTTGTCGTCCCGCTTTTCGGTGGGGATAGTGCCCTTGTATTTTTCATCGGGAATGTCAAGAAAATCAAAGATCTGCTTGCAGAATATCGGAGTGATCTTCAGCTGACCTACGCCGTCGGCGACCTCAGATATCCCGTTCTGTATCTTTGTAAAGTACAGCGCGAATGCCACGACTTCACCAGGAGTCAGCATTCCAATCAGCGCTCTCACGACTGCAAAGCTATACATCAGAATGCGTGTTACAATGTTGATGCTCTGCCACGCCAGATTAGGCAGAGCCGCTTTTTTATAGCCTCTGGTCCAGCCGTCTATCTCGGTTTTACAGCACTTGTCATACTCGTCAAGCACAAGCTTCTGCTCTCCGAAAATACGTATTTCCTTGCCGTTGCGGTAATTGTCAAGTACAAAACCGTTATAAAACTGCTTTACTCTCCTTGCCTGCGTTACATTGTTATCCTGCTGAATATCTTCATAGGCTCTCAGAGCTATGGCGTTTATATATGTGGCTTTGAAAAATTCCAGCAGTATAACAAGCACGGTCATTGCGATCAGTCCCCAGAGAGACTGAATAAAGCCGACAAATCCGCCTGTAACCACGGGTTTCGCAATGGCTATGGGCGCTATGAGAATTACACCGATAACAATATAAAATATTCCCATAAGCGAATTTACCGTCATTTCCAGCACCGCATTCAAGCCTGTTGAACCGTTTTCAAGCTGACGGAGGGTTTTGTCAAACGCCTGATGTGTGTCAGGATCCTCAACAGAGGTATAGTCCATATTCATAACCTTTTCGCCCACAAATCTGCGTAGGTTCATTTTCCTTGAATAATTACGGCTTTCCTTAAATCTCGGACAAAGCTGTGCTATGACGTCAAGAATAAAGCTGACGGCACAATATACAGCCGCAGGAATTATCAGCTGTTTAAAGCTACCGCCGAGCGATACGGCGTTTATGATATACGCGGTAAGATAAATGCCAAGGTACTCTTCAATAATGTATAACAGCATCTGCAAAGCCTTAAACTGAATTTCACCGTGCTGCGCTTTATCTATAAGCGCAAGACAGCGTTTATAGATATCAAAGCTTTCCTTGAAGCTCATAGCGTCTTTTTCTTTCTTACGGCTCATTATTATCACCTGCCTTTTGATCGTTGTAGTAACTGCTCTGTAATCTGAACAGCTCGGCATATTTGCCGTTTGATTCCATGAGTTCAGAGTGTGTACCCTCCTCGGAGATACCGCCGTTTTCGATCATCAGTATCCTGTCGCAGAACCTTGTGGACGCAAGTCTGTGTGATATAAACACGCTTGATCTCCCCTTGGCAAATTTTGCATAGTTAAGATACATTTCCTGCTCGGCTATGGGGTCAAGAGCGGCTGTAGGCTCGTCCAGAAGCAACACGGGAGCGTTTTTGTAGAGCGCCTTTGCAAGAGCAAGCTTCTGCGCCTGACCGCCCGAAAGCTCCGTTGCATTCTCGAAAACGCTTTTCACAAGACGTGTGTTTTCCTTTTCGGGCAGGCTCATTATTTTATCGTAAAGCCCTGCCTTTTTAAGACAGTCGTACACACGCTCTCTGTCGATCTGATCTGAAACCGTGCCTGCAATATTCTCCGCAATAGTTACGGGCAGAGAGGAAATATCCTGAAAAACCGTTGCAAACAGCTTGAAATACTCCTCTCTGTTGTAGGAATTTACAGGCTTGCCGTTAAGCAGTATCTCCCCCTCGGTAGGGTCGTAAAGACCGCACATAAGCTTTATAAGCGTGGTTTTTCCTGCGCCGTTAAGCCCCACGAACGCAAGCTTTTCGCCTTTATGAAGAGTAAAGGATATATTTCGTATCGTAGGCGTCTCGGCTTTGTAATAGCAGTAGCTGACGTTACGGAACTCTATCTCGCAGCTGTCAGTCGGCAGCGGTTCGCCATCGGAATGGTTGGTGTTGTCCTTCATATCATAGTAGTCGCGTACATATGATATATTTTCCGAAAGCCATCTGTACGCAGAGTAATTGTCGCACCAGCTCCTTACCGAGTCCGAAAGAAGCTGTATCGAATTGAAGTACAGCACAAATTCTCCCGCGCCGATCTGACCGTTTACAACTCCGTGTATTACAAAGGCGTATGACCCGAAACTTCCGATCCAGCTTACAAATCTTTCAAAAATATCGTGTCTGTTTGTCCACACGTCCTGCTGATTGTACCAGTCAAGACGATTGTCCAATGAGCGTTTGAAAATACGGCTGAACCATGTCTGCATATTGTAGATGCGCACGTCCTTTGCATATGCAAAATCACATTCCGCACGGGTTATATAGTCAAGCTGACGTTCGTAATTCTGCCAGTTGTCCGCCATATTCCATATCCACATCATTTTATGGCGGTTGATGTAATAGCCTGCTATTGACGGCAGGGCGATGATAGGAATAAGCCACGGACTTAAAAGCGAGAGAATACTGCCGAATGCAAATATGTTAAGCGCAGACGACAGCGTTTTTCGCATTACGCCTAAAGCCTGATCCTGAATGTATGTTGTTACGCCGCGAGCCTTTTGCAGGGAATCGTTTACCGAGGTCTTCTCATTATTTTCATAATCGGTGGTCATATTCTTTTTAAGAAAGCGGCGGATAAACATATCTGTGAACTTTCTTGCACCGACAAAGCCCTCGTAATCCAAGCACTGATTTTTTGCGTATCTCAGCAGTCTTGTCCCTGCGATAAGTCCGACGCATATAAGCGCAAGTCTCAGCCTTGACGAGCTTCCGACAGCAAGATCTACCACATACTTATCGGTATAGGCTTCACAGAGATTTTCAAGGGTCTCCATAAACGGAATTGTCAGCGTCACAAAAAAATAAACAGGATAGTTCAGTCTGACCTCGCGGAGAATATATATCATATTATCCTTGATACCATGTGAGATCTTTGACTGTTTCTTGTCGTGACCTTTGGTTGCTTGTCTCTTTCCCTTTGTATATTTAGCTATCTTTACCATAATTCTCACCTCAGTTTTACTGCATTTATGTGATCTCCGACACTTCGGCAAGCACTTTAAATCCCAACGACAGAGCTAAGCGCTGAGATGCAGCGTTTTCGCGTTCCGTTGACCATATGGGAACCATTTTTCTTTGTATCAGAGAATTAATATGAGCCTTGCAAACCTCTTTGGCATAACCCTTATGCCTGTACTCTTTCAAAGTGTTTATTCCGATCTCAGCAATGCTTTCCTTAAAAAACGGAACAGAGGGACTGTCGCTGGCACAAACCAAAATATTTTTTTCAAAAATTCCAAAGCATTGTTCCTTATTTGTAATTTCAGAATAATATTCATAAAGCCAATCTAGATTCTTACAGCCGGGATTACATGCGCTGAAAAAAGCCTTGTAGTATTCAAAATCAGTTAGTTTCATAGGCACTGCAGATGAACTTTCATTTTTACCGTCAAAAAAATATTTATATTTCATCTTATTATTTTCAATCAAACGGTATATATCGTTTTCATTTCTCAGCATAGCTATTGTGTTTTCTCCTTTTTGGGAATAGGAAATAAAAATTTTACCGTCCTGCCTGAAAATATAAATATCTATCGGACAAGAGTATCCGGTAAGAGCTTCATCAAGCACATGATTTCTGACAAAATGTATTCCGTCAGAAGCATTCATTATCCTGTCATAAGACAAACCTATAAAGTTAGCGTAGTATTTCAAAGTATCAATGCCGTAATTCATAGTCCTCACCTCGTATTTAGTATACCATAAAAGTGACCGTTCGTGTTGATTTCTGCACGAACGGTCAAAATATTGCACGAACGGATCTTTATTTGACAGTGGAATACTAGCATATACAAATTGTTAACTATCAAGAGGTATCATTATTTCCGTAGCAAAAATGCCCTCCTCGTTCTGACGGTTTACATATCCTCCATACTTTTTGGCAATTCTGTCCATACGGAAAATGCCGTAGCCGTGTTCGCCCGATTTGGTGGAACGGTATTCTCCGCCCGACTTTCTGACCTCACCCGCCGAATTTTGTACGGATATATATAGCTGATTTTTAAGGGTATTAATGTATACCCTTAAAAAACGCTTACTTTCTTCAAGCTTGGCGCAGGCTTCAACTCCGTTGTCAAGAAGATTACCAAGTAAAGCGCACAGCTCTATATCGCTCAGCGGGATTTCAGCAGGAATATTCACCTTGACCGATATGGAAATGTTAAGCCTCTGCGCAACGGAAAGTTTGCTGTTAAGAACAGCGTCTGCCATAATATTACCTGTTTTAATGACTGTATCCACAGTATCCAGATCCTCCGCAAGCTCGTCGAGATAGCTGTTAAGTCTGTCATAATTTCTTTCATGAAGCTGAATTTTCATATTCTGGATATGATTACGATAATCATGCCTCCAGCCACGAACCTGCCTGTACATATTCTGTATTTCATTGACCTGCTTTTCTATAAGCTCGCTTTGGAAACGCTCTATTCTTTTATCGACCATATTTATCAACAATTTCTTTATATAAAAGAAAACACAAAGCAGTATAAGTATAATAATTACTGCAATAATCAATACTTTCATTATTACTTATCACCATTAATCAATGTTAATCTCAAATCGTCTATATTTCTGCCAATCAACATAACTAAACCGTATTTATAGTTATATGGTCCCGACATAAATTCAGTTACTTTTTCTATATCCGTGTTTATATCGGGATTCCAATAAGATTTGAATTCCATAACTAACAGATTATGATCATTTCTGCCTCTTCTATGTATTACTAAGTCGGGATAAGTGCCGTTTGGAAAGCTTGGCAGCATTTTAATATCTAGAATATTTCGGTTATATTCGCAATCGATATTATATTGTGCATACTCGTCTAAGCATTCTATCTCATTAATAAGGTAATGTCCGAACCTAAAAACTATAGGTCTTTCTCCAACATGATGCTCTTGTTCAATATAGTTACATATCAAATATTTGTCTTTTTTGTACAGCTGATCAAAAGCGTTTCTGATCGCAGTATACAACAATTTGTCATCTTTTAAATATACTTCCGGTTCATCTAAAACAGCCATAATATTCATCCTTTCGTATAAAACTCAATAAACTTCTTATTAAACTCTCCGAAAAGTCTGCGTGAAAGAGGAATTTCCACTCCGTTATCAAGCGTCAGCTCCGTTCTGCCTATACTTCTGACAAACCGCAGATTTACAATAAACGATCGATGACATCTCACAAAGCCCGTCAGCTTTTTATCCTCAAGCCGTGAGATTCCCAGCGTACATTCGATATGGAAACTTTTCAGGTGAATACAGGTCTTTCTTCCCTGTGCCTCAATGTACATAATATCATTCGGAGAAATATGTGTAGAGCCCTCCGCTGTAGGAACAAGTATTTCATCGCTGTATAATGTAATTCTGTCAACATATTTATCCAAAGCCATGTACAGCCTGCTTTTTTCCACGGGCTTTAAAAGATAATGCAGAGCCTCAACGTCATAGCCGTACTGCATATACTCGCTATATCCCGTAATGAAAATTATCGGCAGCATATCTCCCTCTGCCCGAAGCTTTTTCGCAAGCTCCATTCCGTTGATCCCCGGCATTTCAATATCCAGAAGCAGAAGATCGCAGGGGTCGTCAGGATAGCAAAACATGAACTGCTCCGAACTTTCATATTCGTTTATATTAAGTACCAAGGACTTGTCCTGCGCCCAGACATTTAACAGATCCCTCAGGAATGCGGTCAGTTCTGCGTCGTCGTCACATATTGATATTGTTATTGGCATACAGTCCACCTCGCTTTGTTTCATTATATCATAAAATAAAACAGTATTCAACTGATTTTAAATCAAAATAACCGCCGTAGCTTAAATGTATTGGCACGACGGTTATTATAATGACTTTCGGCAGGATTTTCCAAATGTTTCCCTAATAAACGCCATAAACCGAAACGCCCTGAAACTTCCTTTATTACGGAAAGTCACAGGGCGCTTCGGCATAGTAATAGTATAGTAATATAAGTTTATTAAGCTTTGCTAATCAGTATTCCACACACACATTATTCATTGCCTCTGAAAAGCTGATAGGATTAAGCAGCAGATGAATTTTAAGTATATCGAAAATCACCAGATGACGCTTTTCACAGGTAAGGGCTCTGGTAACATCTATATAACTGCAGCCTATGCTCTTTGCCAGCTTTTTCAGACGGCTGTTGATCTCCTTTGCCTTCGGCGATGATGAAAATACGGAAATAATGTATATATCCGCACCCGTACGATTGTGTATAGTGTATAATATCCATTCGTACTTTGAAATAAACTCGTCAACGTCAAGCTTAGGATCTTTAATGTCCTCGTCGCCTAAATTCACAAACACCTTTCCCGGAGCAAGATCGAACACACATCCGTCAAGCAAATCCCCCACACCGTCAATGGTTGTTCCGCTGACGCTTCGGTTATAAACGTTTTCGTTAAGATTAAAGGTCTGCGATAGCTCGCATATAGGCATATCCGAGAAATAGTTTCCTCCCAGAAAAACAATGCCGTTTTTGTGAGCCATACTGTTAAGCTCTCTGTACTTTTCATAATCAGGCGCATTCATGGAGTATTCCTTCTTTCCGATGTAAATCTTTATTTTTGTCGTAGCCTCTGTTAATAAAGTATACGACAATATTCGCGGACACAATGGCAAGGTTCAGCAGATAAACAACCAGAACATAATTAATAGTATGACTGGCGATTTTTGCTATAATCCCTGCTATATAACCTGCTGTGATCAGCAGTATAAACTGCAGGCTCATATTCTTTGCAGTTTTTGCTTTGATATTGTTCATAAGCGATATCGGCCATGAAAGTCCGAAGCATATAAGCATAAGCGCTTCCAACAATTGTGACATTTTACATACAACTCCTTACAACTTCATAACTAAATTTCATTTGATTTTTTTCTCTGTTATTATTATACCATTGACAAATCCATAAGTCTAATATATAATATAAATAAAATCAATAGGTTTTTCCTATTAATAAAGGAGCTGACAAGATTGGAGCTTACACAGTTACGTTATTTTATGGTAGTGGCGCAAACCCAGCATATTACAAAAAGTGCGGAGATACTGCACATTGCACAGCCCTCGCTGACCCAATCAATTCATAGGTTAGAGGACGATCTGGGCGTTCCGCTGCTGTCGGCAAAGGGACGAAACATTGTCCTCACTGAATACGGAAAGTATTTTTACGAGCGGCTTTGTCCTATTATGGCAGAATTGGACGCTCTGCCCGAAAAACTGAAAATAAAAGCAAAGCTTAGCAGCGAGACTATACATATGAACGTTCTTGCCGCTTCGGCTATTGTTACTGAGGCTATTATAGACTATAAAAAAGACAGGAGCAAAATAAATTTCCAGTTTCTCCAGAACCAGCAGGAGGAACTGTACGACATTGAGATAACTACCAAAATGTTCTATCAGATGAGCAGCAGCGAACAGAACAACAAATTCGTATGCACAGAAAAAATATTCCTTGCTGTGCCGAACAATGAAAAATACGAAGGCAGATCCTCCATACGGCTCGAGGATCTTATGAACGAGGGCTTTATCAGTCTTTTCGGTTCAAAACAATTTCGTACAATTACAAATAAATTCTGTCATCACGCAGGCTTTCACCCAAGAATTATTTTTGAAAGCGACAGCCCCGACGCTGTAAGAAATATGATAGCAGCCAATATGGGCGTCGGATTCTGGCCCGAATTCACCTGGGGCACTATGAACAGCGATCAGGTAAAGCTTCTGGAGATTGAGGATATTTTCTGCTCCAGAGACATAGTTATCTCATGCAATCTCAATAAAACTAACAACGCCAATGTTATCGATTTCTTTGAATTTCTGAAAAGGTATTTTGAAAGCAGACGTATGAAGCGGTGTGAGTAAGACCTTCTGCTCTTATTTCATGTCTCATCCGTCTTCTTTATCGCGCCAGAAATATATAATATATAACAAATACATTTAATATTAATTATTATTAAAGAGAAAAAACTTGTCAAAACGTATTTTTTTTGCTATAATAAATAATATGTGGAATTATGTTGATTTGAGCAGAAAGACATAACGGTAAATTATGGAATTCCATTGAATTTATATCCGCATAGAGAAGAATATGATAAAATACTGTGACCGCTGTGCTTACTTTATTTAATGTATGGCTCATGGGTTTTATTAGAAAATATGAAAATGGAGTGTGACATTATGGGTAGTAAAATTACCATCATCGGTGCGGGCAGTGTAGGTGCGACTATAGCTTACACATTGTCAAATGAAAGCGTTGCTTCTGAAATCGTTCTTATCGACATCGATAAGAGAAAGCTTGAGGGCGAAGTAATGGATATTATGCAGGGTACAGGCTTCCGCGATCCTATATCCATTATTGCAGGCGATTACGAGGACGCCAAGGATTCGGATATCGTTATCATTACTTCGGGCATTGCAAGAAAACCCGGTCAAACGCGCCTTGAGCTTGTACAGACAAACGTTGATATTCTCAAAAGTATTACTCCCGAGGTTGTGAAGGCTGCCCCTAATGCTCTTTACATAATCGTAAGCAATCCTGTTGATATTCTTACTTATGTATTCACAAAGATATCGGGACTTCCTGACAGGCAGGTCATCGGTTCGGGCACTCTGCTTGATACAACAAGACTTCGCGCCTGCATTTCGGAAAAGTTCTCCGTTTCACAGAGAAACATTCACGCTTACGTATTCGGCGAGCACGGCGATTCCTCATTTGTTCCATGGTCATGTGCTGAGATCGCAGGCTTTGAATTTGACGATTATGCAAACTGGATGATCCAAAACGGTAAGCTTGACGCTATTCCCGACAAAAACGCTATTATAGATTATGTTCACAAGTCCGGCGGACAGATAATTGCAAACAAAGGAGCAACCTTCTATGCGATCGCTGTTTCAGTCTGTAGGCTTTGCAACATTCTGCTTTCCGCATTCAATTCAATTATTACAGTTTCTTCCGTAATGCACGGCGAATACGGCATTGACGGATGCAGTATCAGCACCCTGAACCTTGTGGGACCCAGAGGTATTGAGGCTAAGCTCCCGCTCAAGCTCACGGACGATGAGATTGCTAAGCTTGTTGAGAGCGCCAACAAGATGAAGGAAGTTATCAATCAGATCGAAATTTAATTGAAAGGGTTATAGAAAGTGATTAAATACAGTTACTATCCGGGCTGCACTTTGAGAACAAAAGCTAAAAAGCTTGACGCTTATGCTAAGGCGTCCGCAAAGGCTTTGGGCTTTGAGCTTGAGGAAATCGAAAACTGGCAGTGCTGCGGAGGAGTTTATCCCCTTGGCAGCGATGAGATCGCCACTAAGCTTTCCTCAGTACGCGCTCTCAACGAAGCAAAGGAAAAGGGTCAGGAGCTTGTAACTCTGTGCTCCGCCTGTCATCATGTTATCAAAAGAGTTAACGACGATATGAAGCAGAATGGAGACATCTGCACAAGAGCTAACAATTATATGAAGCTTGACGAGCCTTACAAGGGTGAGACAGAGGTTCTTCATTTTCTTGAAGTCCTCAGAGACAAGGTAGGCTTTGACGAACTGAAAAAAAAGGTGGTAAATCCGCTGAAGGGAAGGAAGATAGGTGCATACTACGGCTGTCTCCTGCTCAGACCCAGCAAGGTGCTTGAATTTGATAATCCTGAAAATCCCAAAATAATGGAGGATTTCATCAAAGCTATCGGCGCTGTGCCTGTTATTTATCCTTACCGCAACGAATGCTGCGGCGGACATATTGCTCTCAAGGAAAGACAAATGGCGGGCAATATGTCAACCAATATTATGAACAGTGCAGAGGGCTTTGGAGCTGAAATGCTTATCACAGCCTGTCCTTTGTGTCTTTATAATATGAATAAAAATTCAACAAGCGAGTTGCCGGTTTACTACTTTACTGAACTGCTGGCAGAAGCTTTGGGCGTTAAAGAGGAGGTTTGCGAATAATGGCTAAATCAGTTAAGCAGGCTGAGCTTATACAGGAAATCAGCGGCGTAAACCCCTACAAGTGCATGAAATGCGGTAAATGTTCCGCTTCATGTCCCTCCTATAACGAAATGGATATCAAGCCTCATCAGTTTGTTTCTTATGTAATCAATGAGGACATTGATTCTTTGGTAAAATCGAAGTCGCTGTGGAAATGTCTTTCCTGTTTCGCCTGCGTTGAACGCTGTCCCAGAGACGTTAAGCCGGGCAAGCTTGTGGACGCGGCAAGACAGGTGGTCGTCAGACAAAGAGGCGAGGATTATCTGCTTGCGGATGAGATCCCCGAGCTTATCGACGACGAAACTCCTCAGCAGCTTCTTGTAAGCGCATTCAGAAAGTACAGGAGGTGAGCACGATATGCAGAGAATAGGTGTATTTGTCTGCCACTGCGGTAGTAATATCGCCGCTACGGTTGACGTTAAAAAGGTTGTGGAAGTTATCGGTATGGAGCCCGGAGTGGTTCATGCAGAGGACTATCAGTATATGTGCTCCGAGGCAGGTCAGGAGAAGATAGCGGCGGCTATAAGGGAAAAGAACCTCACAGGCGTTGTAGTCTGCTCATGTTCCCCTCGTATGCATGAGGCTACATTCAGAAAATGTGCCGAAAAGTCAGGTATCAATCCTTATATGGTTGAGATCGCCAATATACGTGAGCAGTGCTCGTGGATACATAAGGATATGGAGGAAGCTACCAAGAAAGCTGTTATTCTTGCAAGGGCGGCTGTCGCTAAGGTAAACCTCAACACTCCGCTCCAGCCGGGCGAGAGCAGAGTTACTAAGAGAGCTCTGGTCATAGGCGGAGGTATCGCAGGCATTCAGACTGCTCTTGATATTGCAGACGCAGGCTACGAGGTAGATATTGTTGAAAAGACTCCGAGTATCGGCGGAAGAATGTCTCAGCTTGACAAGACTTTCCCTACCCTGGACTGTTCGGCTTGTATCCTTACTCCGAAAATGGTTGACGCTGCGGCTCACGAGAAAATAAAGATCTACTCTTACAGCGAGGTCGAGAACGTAAGCGGCTTCGTGGGCGACTTTACTGTTGACATCAGAAAGAAAGCAAGATACGTTGATATGGACAAATGTACGGGCTGCGGAGCTTGTCAGGAAAAATGTCCTTCAAAGAAAACTCCCAGCGAGTTCAATAGAGGACTTAATACGAGAAGCGCTATTTATACTCCTTTCGCTCAGGCTATCCCTAATGTCCCCGTAATCGATCCAAATGCTTGTATCAAGCTTAAAACAGGCAAGTGCGGAGTATGTTCAAAGATATGTCAGGCAGGCGCTATCGACTATGAGCAAAAGGACGAGATAATTACCGAAAAGTACGGAGCTATCGTTGTTGCAACAGGCTTTGACATAATCAAGCTTGACAGCTACGACGAGTATGCTTACAGCCAGAGCAAGGACGTTGTTACTTCTCTTGAGCTTGAGCGTATTATGAACGCCGCAGGTCCTACAAAGGGGCATCTCGAGCGTCTTTCGGACGGAAAGGCTCCTAAGAATATTGTATTCATTCAGTGCGTGGGCAGCAGATGTTCAGACAACAGAGGAAAAAGCTACTGCTCAAAGATATGCTGTATGTACACAGCTAAGCACGCAATGCTTATCAGAGACAAGTACCCTGATACAAACGTTACCGTATTCTACATAGACGTTCGTACTCCGGGTAAGAACTTTGACGAATTTTACAGACGCGCCGTTGAGGAATATCACGTTAATTACATCAAGGGACAGGTAGGCAAGGTCGCTCCTCAGCCCGACGGTACTCTTATGGTTCAGGGCGTTGACCTTATTGACGGAAAGCAGATAAAAATGGAGGCTGATATGGTTGTTCTTGCAGCCGCTATCGAGCCGGATCCTACTGTAAGAAAGCTTGCCACTATGCTTACGGCAAGTATTGATACCAATAACTTCCTTACTGAGGCTCACGCTAAGCTGCGTCCTGTGGAATCGCCGACAGCAGGAGTATTCCTTTCGGGCGTTTCACAGGGTCCTAAGGATATCCCCGAAACGGTCTCTCAGGCGGGCGCTGCAGCTGTTAAGGTCGTTGGACTTCTCGCTAAGGATAAGCTGCTGACAAACCCATGTACCGCACAGTCCGATGAACTGCTATGCAACGGCTGCTCGACTTGTGCGAATGTTTGTCCTTACGGAGCTATTTCCTATGAAGATAAGCTTATAAACGATCACGGTATCCGTGAGACAAGAAGAGTGGCTCAGGTAAATACCGCGCTCTGCCACGGCTGCGGAGCTTGTACGGTTGCTTGTCCTTCGGGCGCTATGGACCTTCAGGGCTTCTCTAACAGACAGATCATTGCGGAGGTGGACGCTATATGCCGATAAATGAAAATGAAGAATTCAGACCAAAGATCGTTGCTTTCTGCTGTAACTGGTGCAGTTACGCGGGAGCAGACCTGGCAGGCAGCAGCCGTCTTGCATATCCTGCCGACGTTAAGATAATCAGAGTTCCGTGCTCTTGCAGAGTTAACCCTATGTTTATCCTCCGAGCCTTTGAAAAGGGAGCAGACGGAGTTATCATGTGCGGCTGCCACCCCGGCGACTGCCATTACAGCACAGGAAACTATTATGCAAGACGCCGTATGACACTGCTGTTCTCAATGCTGGATTACATCGGCGTTGAACAGGGACGTACCCGTGTTGAATGGGTATCTGCGGCTGAGGGCGTTAAGTTCTCCACGACTATGAACGAGTTTGTTGAGAAGATTCGTACTCTTGGCAAGAACGTAAGATTGGAGGATTTGAGATGCAGGAATTGATTACCCGCATTAAAGAGCTCCTTGCCGACGGAACAGTTGACCGTGCTATCGGTTGGAGAGCGGGAGATTTAGGATATAATCCTGAACCGGCTTATTTCAATTCGGTTGAGGATATGGACAATTTTGTATATGACGGATTCTGCGGCGCAAACCTCAGCAAGATGATGATAGAGGCAGGTAAGCTGGAGGGCAAGACGCTTGTTTGTCTCAAGCCCTGCGATACATACAGCTTCAATCAGCTTGTCAAGGAACACCGCGTTGACCGTGAAAAGACA